>CAYVXQ010000006.1:0-22111 GCA_964454625.1 uncultured Candidatus Saccharibacteria bacterium | reverse complement strand
GAACCGCCGCCTTGCGGCGGAACGGCTGGAAATTGATTTCAAAAAACCCTTTGATTTGCTCGCAAAACTGCCCGCCGAAGCGAGGGGCGAAGCCCCGAGCGAGGCGACTAATTCAATATGGTGGACCCGAGGGGAATCGAACCCCTAACCCTTCCCATGCCATGGGAATACTCTACCGTTGAGCCACGGGCCCATATTATTTTTTCACTATGATTTTATGCCAATCTTTGTCTAAATACAAATCATGGGCAATCACTCCGCCAGCCATTCCCAAAACAACAGCCGGGATAAAACTTAAAACTCCGATTATCCAGCAAACTAAAAAAGCAATGGCGCCCATCAGCCAATGATGAAGATGCAACCGCCGTCTGCCAATGTTGAATTTTATCGTTTTTATTCTCTCTTTTTTAATAAATTTTATGTCAAAAACATAGGTGGTAACATAACCGATAATAATACCCAAAGCGAAAACAGCGGAGAACCAAAAAAAAACAACAGAATTGCTGACGGAAAAATGAATTTTTTGAATTTTCCCATATGCCCCCGACAGGAGTCGAACCTATATTTAGACGTTAGGAGTGTCTCGTTCTATCCGTTGAACTACGGGGGCTTAAAGCATGTTATACTTTAAGCGGGCGTTTTAGGCGAGCAAACTTGCGAGCCGTTAAAAAACGCCCGGAGGATTTTCTTAACTGAATATAGCAAAATTTTCCTCTGTTTTCAATTAAATTTTGGTGATACAATGAAAATTGTATGACGCAAGATAATTCAGTGGTACAAATTGTCAAACAAGCCCTGCCGGCGGTTGTCAGTATTGCTATGATGCAGGAATTAGGTGATTTTGATTTTCCTTTGAAAAAATCGTCTAAAAAAACCACTAAATCAAAAAAGGACTTTAGTCCGTCGCTGCCTTGCGTAATGTTAGGGGGCGGCTCGGGATTCGTTGTTGACGAAGATGGCACCATTCTTACCAATCGCCATGTTATCACCGACCCTTTGGGAGAATATGTGGTGGTTATGCCCAACAACCAGAAAATAATGACTGAGATTTTGGCTTACGACCCGATTCACGACATTGCTCTTTTGAAGATTAACCCGGCAGCCGTGCTCTTGCCTCAACCCTTGCCGATTATTCCTTTAGGCAATTCACTAAAAGCTGAGTTAGGTGAAACCGTAGTAGCTATTGGCAATGCTTTAGGGCTTTTTAGAAACACCGTCTCAGTGGGCGTTGTCTCGGGCTTGAGCCGAGAGATACACGCTCAAAACGAATTAACGACCGAGAAAACAAAATTGAGAGGACTGATTCAAACCGATGCGGCCATTAACCCAGGCAATTCTGGGGGGCCGCTTTTGAATTTGCGGGGTGAAGCTATTGGCATTAACGCGGCGATGGTCTTTGGGGCAGAAAATATCGGCTTTGCTTTGCCCATAAATAATGCCAAGTGGGCCTTAAAAGAATTAAAGCAATACGGAAGAATCAGACAGCCATACTTGGGTGTTCGCTATTTAGCCATTGATTCTGAATTAAAACACCAGTTCAGTTTACCGGTTAATTATGGCGTTCTGGTAATGGCCGAGCCAGAAATAAAAAAGGGGCGGAAACAAGCTGTGGTGCCAAATAGCCCGGCCGCCAAAGCCGGATTAAAAGAAGCGGATATTATTTTGGAAATTCAGGGCAAAAAAATTACCACTGAGCAAACTGTCAATGATATTTTGGAATTGTGCCATATCGGCCGAGAAATTCCTATGAAAATTTTGCGAAACGGTCAAGAGAAAATGCTGAAGATTGTCTTGGCGGAACGAAAAAATTAATTACTGTGAAATAAAAACAGACCCAAGGGGTCTGTTTTTATTTTTTTGGGAAGCATAGGGGATTTGCACCCCTCCCGGCAACTCCACAGGTTGCAGTGCTGCTACTACACCAATGCCTCCATTGGGTATGTTGAAATATTGAAAATCATTTATGCGCCCTCGAGAGGAATCGGACCCCTATCTTGGCTTTAGAAGAGCCTTGCTCTATCCATTGAGCTACGAGGGCAAATATAGAAAAGTCCTCGACAAAAAACGCTTCACGCCTTTTGTTGGGCTTGACAAGAAAGCTTCAAAGAAACTTTCTTGTATAGAGCAAATCCTAAACGAAAAAACTGCTTTCGTCAACTAGAAATTTACTATTCTGACGATGTTGGGGCGGCTGGCGAAGAAGCGCTGAAATCTTGAAAAAAATCAGGGTATTGCTTATCGGGTAATTTTTTAATAATGGCTTGCTCGGCTTTCCAATGATTTAAGGCATTGTTTAACAAGTTTTGGTCCAATAACATTAAAGAGTCATCTCCATGATAATCTGAGCTTTTAAAATAATACTTGATTAACAAGATGCCCGCAAATAAAAAGTCCAGAAATAAAAACAGGAAAAAAAACAGGAATATTTTTTTCCAAAATAATTTGCCGACAGTTCCCCAAAAATTTTTAATGGAAGAAAAATTGATATTCATAATTTTGATGCCTGCTCCTAAAAACTTTTTTTCAAAGCCGGCAGCTTGCCTGAAAATGCTTTAATATCTAATGAAAGCAAAATTTCGGCGCCGGGGTTTTCTTGAAATTCGCCAGTCGTTTCTTTTTGTTTTATTTTTTGCAAGTCAAAACGAGTAATGGCAACCACCCAATGGCTATTTTCTATTGTTTCCATAAATCTCAAACAATCGGCTAATTGACCTTCAATTTCAAGCCGAACTCCGATAGCCAGCCACAAATCATTCTTGGTGTCAGATAAATTAAAAAGCGAAGCGGCGAGTCCAAGACGATGGTTTTGAGCTTGTTTTTCCAAAAATTCCATAAATTGCACTGGAGCCGAAGAATCAATAAAGGCGTTTTGCACGAACTGGCTGTTTTTTTTAAGATTATCAATATTTTTTTGAAGAACTTCCAACTTGCCGTTTCTTTCCTCCGCAATCGCCAAACTGTTTTTTTGAATGTCTAAATTATTTGCATTGATTTGGATTCTTTTAACCAAAGGAAATAAAACCAAATAAAAAAACAAAAAATCAATGAGGCAGGCAACTAAAACGAGCAAATAAAGTTTTTTCTTGGCTGAAAACATAAGCTAATGATTACTTTTAGGGCAGAAAACTTAAATTTAAAGAAAATTCAGCATATTGGGATTTAGCCCACGAAGACGGGCTAAAATAGATGTCTTGAAAATTTTTTTGCCGTTCCAATGTTTTTTTAAACTCGTAGAGTTCTTCTCGCTTATCAATCATTCCTTCCAATTGAACGGCAGCAAAAATTAATTGGCCGGAATTAGTTGAAGTGGCCGAGGCACTTTGAACAACATTAGTTTTTTTAGAAGATAAACGAAAAGATAAAGTTCTTAAATAAAGCCCTTGGGGAATAAGCGGAATGAACCGTTCTAAAAAAACTGACACGGGAATTTGCCTTTGCCAAAAAGTTTGTAATTTGTTTAAAGCATTATTTAAAAAAATCGCCTCGTCTTTTATGGTTTGAAATTGCGCTGTTTGCAACTGCTGCGTTTTTTGCAGGGCTGTTTTTTGAAAATGCTCGGCTTTTGAAGTTAAAAAGGCGCTCAAAAATCCCAGAATTATTGCCAAAACCAATAAACAAGTAAAATGCAAAGAGAAAATGGCCAAAACCTTTTGGAAAATCATTTCTCTTTTTAAGTTTTGTTTGTCTTGCGGAGGCAATAAATTAATCATAAGCAAGAGCCCCGGCGGCCAAGCCCAAGGCCGTGGCATAGTTTATAGATTGTTCTAATGTAATGGGTAAGACCTTTTTGGAGGAAGGTGAAAATATGTTCACCCAAGGGTTGCCTAATTCTACTTTAAGTTTTAATGAATTGGCTAAAAATCCGGCCAGACCTTTAAGATTCGCTCCGCCCCCGCAAAGCAAAATTTTTTCCACAGAATGGTTCCGCTGATTGGCCGGCGTGTGCGAGTGATAATAGTCCAAATGCTTTTGAATTTGCTCGGTTAAATCGGTTAATGCCGGAATAATTGCGTCCAAAATTTTTCTTTCGCCCCAGAGCCCCTCTGTCTGCTTTATTTCTTCGGCCTTTTTAATGTCAATGTTCAACTCTTTCATTAAAAGATTATTTAATTCTCTGGAAGAAATCGGAATAGTGGAGGTGAACCTCAAACTAGAACCGGCAAAAATGGCGAAGCTGCTGTGAAGTTGGCCAAAATCAACAATCAATAAAGGGTGATGATTAATATCTTGTCTAACCAAAGCGCGAGCCAAAGACAATGATTCAACTTCCATTAAAAACGGTTTAAAACCAGCAAGTCCTAAAACAAGAATATAATCATCAATAATTTTTTTGGGCGTAGCGGCAATCAAAACCTCTATGCAGTCATTCGTAGGATATGGCGAGTTAATAACCTCAAAATCAAAATAAACCTCATCCAGAGGCACAGGAATATAATTAGCCGCCTCAAAGGTCACGGCCTGGTTAATTTGTTGCTTTTTTAATTTGGGCAAACGTAAAACATCAACAAAGGACTTTTCTTCGGGCAGGGAAACAGCTGCATATTTGGTTTTAATCTTTCCTTTTCCAATAGAAAGAACGGCTTTTTTAATAAATGCGGCAAGTTCGGCTTGTTTTTTAATTTTAATCTCGCCCTGCTCTATCAGGCCTTCGGGAATAGCGCTTTGGCCGTAAATAAAACAAGATAACCCTTTTTTATTACAAGTCAACTGAACAATCTTTAAAGAAAGGTCAGACAGGTCTAAAGCAAAAACATCATTGTGGGGTGAAAAAATGTTGAACATAACTTATAATAACAGAAAAAATGTCTAAATCCTAACGGCTAATGCCAAATAAAATGTCAAAATCCAAATGTCCAACGACTAAATTTTTATTAGTTATTAGTCATTTGTCATTTTTAGTATTCTTCCTCCCAATGGTCAACAGTGACAGTTGGCGAATATTGTGAATTGCCAAAAGTGTCGGCAATAACATCTAAATCTAAATAAATGTCCAGGCCGTTCCACAAAGAAGAAATAGTGAGTTTTCTGGCGGCTATTCCTCCTGTGATAACAATCGCCGCGGCTGCTGAGGATAACTTTGTCTCATCGCCAGAATACATTAGTCCGTGAACATTCAAGGCGCTGCCCTCACGCCCCAACCAACTGCTGGTTGTTATTTTTCTTTTAGCTAAAAGCCCTGAAGGCAAATTATCATCCGGACGCGCCACTATAACCTGAGAAAAACCGTATCTATCATAAGGGGGTTCGCTTCTGGACCAATAAGGTAAAAGACCAAGATTAATGTCGCGATTTGCCGCCAATACGCCGTTGATTGTTAGTTTCTGGTCCGCTTTCACATTAATGTCGCCTGAAACATAAACAACAGCATTAACTGGTAAAGAAAGCTCTGGGTTATGCCAAAGCATTTCTTCAAATTCCTCAGAGGTAAATAAACAATCGGTTTTGCCGTCTTGCCGAACTGAAGCGCAATCACTGTTTTGGGCTTGCCAGAAATAAGAAGCAGTGCTTGTGGAATCAAAGTCCAATGGCGGAGAAGCGATAGCTTGAGGCGGGCATTCAGTTGAAGCGGCGCAATTGGCATCGCATAAATTAGAACTGCAAGCCGTGCCTTCAATCTGACCTCCCGATGAAAGAAGGATATTGCCAACAGCCAGTGCCTTATCGTCAACTTGCACCACGCTGCCGTTCTTGACTTTTAAGATATTATTGGAAAAAAGAGCACCATTATGAACCCGTAAAGGATTAGTGGCGCTGATTTCCATATTTTCACTGGCCCCGCTTGTAAAAATAGCGTGCTGAATAACCGGGCTGCCTATTGCTTTAAATGCCTGTGTTTTGATTATTTTTCGGGCCGATAGAGAATTGCTTGAATTTATTCTTGCTGTTATGGTAATTTCTGCTTTGGCGCAGCCCAAATTAGCGACAATGATTTCATAATTATTGTTAGTTCCTAAAACAGCTGAACGAACAAAAGGAGTAATTGACCAGCTTGAACAATCGGGGTCTTCTATAGTAGGCATTGTTTCAAAAGCATTCTTCCATACCGAATCGTTTTTCAGTTTAAAAACCGCCTCGGAAAGCCCGGCTTCGGACAAATAATAGGCATTAGTGTTCAATTCATAACTTTTAGTCATTTTGGAGCCGATTAAAGTAAAAGATAAAAGATAGGTGGCTAAAAAACTCATTACACTTAAAACCAATATTGCTATAATTAAAATGCTGCCCGGTTTATTTTGATTTAAAAAAATCTTATTCATAATATGGTTAAAAATTGCGGGCCCAAATAGCGGTTTTTAAATTAATAACTTGGCCGCTTTTGCTTAAATCCAAAGCAATGCCTATAAGGCCTGAACCCCAAAATCGCAAGTCAAGCAAATACTCTCCGACCACTTCATCTTCTAAATTACAGGCCTGAGGTTGAAACCCTTGTTCATCAATGTCGTTCCAGCGATAATAACTTGAACAAACCGCGCAGGGCTCAAAACAATAAATCCGGTACTGGCGGTGAACCTCTTTACTGTCAGAATCCAAATAATAACGAATATAATAATAATTACTTCCAAGGTCTTGGTAAGGAGAAGGCGCGTGGCCGTCTTGAAATTCAATTTCTTGAGTCGGCGGATTATCCGGATTGTCCGGCACCTGGGGCAAGGCCGTAACCATTTCAGCCGCTTGACGCAAATCGCGAGATATTCTTTCTAAAATAATCCGGCCGTTTTGCAAAAGCTCAAGATTGTTTTCGGTCTGACGATAAAAATTTTGCGAGAAAACAAAGATATTCAAAACCAAACCAACCACTAAACAAAAAATCGCTATCACGATTAACATTTCAATAATAGTAAATCCGAACATACGGTTAATTATCATAGATTTAGAAATTTTGGCGCTATCTAAATTCATTTTCGCAATGAAATAAAAAAAATGCAAGGGTTTACTCAAGCAAAAAAACGCCTTACGGCAAAACCAACGGCTTTATGGTTATACGGTTGTGGAAATGTAAAAATTCAAAAAACCACGGCAGACCCGCCTAACAAAGACATGCAAGGTGAGCCGTGGTTTTTGCTAAAAACTATTTGAGAATGTCAACAATTGCCGAAACAACATGTTCCATAAATAAAATGGTCGCTTCTTGAGCCGCGCTCCCTCCTTTTTTCATGGTAGCAAGATTATCTTGGAGCTTGCTGTCAGCAGTTGCTTCTATCGCATCGGTGAGCTTTAAAAGCAATTCCTCCTCGGAGAGGTCTTCTTTAACCGGCAACCCTGCTTGTTTGCGAGCCGGCTCAAGAAGCAAATCTAAGGAGTTAGCATAGGCCAAACCTTTTTCAATTTTATTTTGCAAGATAAACTTTTCGCTCTCTAATGTTTTAACTTCTTCCTGTAATTTAACTTTTCCCTGCCAGCAGAGCAATCCCCAGCCAATGCTGACTATTAACAAAACTGCTAACACTATAATAACAACAGTATCATTTTTATTCATTTTAAAAAATTTATTTGTGATTCTCTAAAGTCCGACCTTTTTTCTATTTTTTATTCATTAATTCTTTTATTCCCTTATTATACTATCAGCCAAAACAAAAAAATACCTCTAACAAAGTAAGGAGGGGGGCGTTATATTAGCACTAGCATAATTCTTGCAAAAGTCGGTTACTTTGGCTACTATGGAATTGAATCGGGCGGGATGTCAGAGCGGCCGAATGAGATGGTTTCGAAAACCATTATGCTCGCAAGGGCATCGGAGGTTCGAATCCTCCTCCCGCCGCCAATTTTCACTTTTTGTGAAATCGTAAGAAACTGCCTCGGCGCTTCGCGCCTCGGCATGGTATTTTTCCGCAATTTTGAAGGCATTTTTGAGGGGAAACGAAAGCGTCCGCTCGGCAATGTAGAAGTTTGAACTAATCTTTTGAAGAAAATGTCGCAAGGAGATTGGCTGATGAATTATTAAAATAATTATGTAGATAGTTACAATCGTAATACTCCTAACAAAACATATGATATTAAAAAATATCGCTATTTTAAGTAAATTCATCAAAAGCAAAGTTACTCACAAACCCTTTTTGTTGTCTCATATGATAACTTCTGCTTGTAATGCCAATTGCGAGTTTTATTATTGGAAAGAACATTTTATTAATGAATTAACTTACGAAAATATAGTAAATCTTTACAAAGAGGCGAAAAAATATGGTTTTAAGATACTCGTTATTTGGGGAGGAGAACCTTTGCTAAGAAAAGATATTTGCGAAATATTAAAAATAGCTAAAGAAAATGACTTTTATATTCAATTGATTACCAATGGATTTTTGCTTCCTCAAAAAGCGAAAGATATTTCACGCTATTTGGATTCATTGGTGGTTTCGGTGGATAATATTGGAGAAAAACATGATGAAATAAGAAAATTAAATGGCTGTTTTTCAAATTTAGACAAAGGCACCGATATTTTTAACAAACACAAAAGAAAAACTGCCAAATTGTATTTTAATTGTTGCCTAACCAAAAATAATCAACCAAACATTAAAAATTTGCTAAATTTTGCAAGGCGCAAAAAAGCCGGCATAACCTTTGATGAAATAATTGTTAATGAAAGCACCAAACGTTTGCAGCTGAAATCAGAAGATTTATCTGTGATTTTTAGAGAGATATTGCAATATAAATCAGAAGGTTATCCTGTGGTCAATTCAAATTTGCATTTGCAGCAGCTAATTAATAAAAAAGAACTGCCCAAATGCATATATCACAATATCTGTTTAACCGTAGGGCCTTCTGGTGATATTAATACTGTATGCAGGCCCTATGTAGACAATAATTGGAATACAAAAAATCGCGGACTTGATTTTCTATCTACAAAAGAATATAGGGATTATCAGCACAAAACTTATAAATGCCCTTTTAAATGTAACGACGTGGCTTCAAGAGAATTCTATTTTTTGTGGAATTTCAAGTTAGAGTCCATTTTTAATTTAATAAGATGCGCCTAAGGATGTTTTTTTGACAAACTATTCCATTTTAAATACTATAAAGTTGAATTGGAGGGTTGGTAGAATGACTAATGCGCGGCGCTTGAAACATCGTGGGCAATACCTTATAGGGTTGAATTCTCTTCCCGCCGCTTTTTTGTAGTGTCGCGAATAATTGACGATGGGTTTTTACCGCATATTGACAAGCGTAAACAATGTGTATAGTACATACATATATTGAGAGTGTAGAAAAACCTATTTTTGTCATTCTGAACACATTCACTTCGTTCAGTGTAAACTCCGTGAAGAATCTCGTTCTGACGCGGTTTTGACCTTGCCGGAGATTCCTCGCTAATGCTCGGAATGACATTTTCGGTGGTTTTTCTACACTCTCATATTAACACATACTATAACATCTTAATAAAATTAGGACTTACGGGTTTGTCCCAAAATTGTCATTCCGAGGCGGAGCCGAGGAATCTCGGTCATTGAGACGATGTCTGGCTAATGGTCTTTTCGCCTTTAATGGCTTCCAGTGCAACCTGGGCTTTTTGTTTATCCGAGTATATTGTTTTTCTCATACAATTCCATCATGCAACCATATCTATCAAATTGAAATTTCGTGTCTGAATTTTCCAGTCCATTATACCGTGGTTGAAGTGGTAAATTTGACGGACTATGCTTAAATTGCTTGTTTTTTTTAATTATCAAGCCGGTTTATTTTGTTTTAATTTTTTTGGCGCGGTCAGCCATTGCAAATTTTCCATACCTCATTTTTTTGGTTTTGCGTATTTGTTGACCGTATGCTTTAGGGTGAAGTATAGAACATTGACTTTCGCCCTAAATTGATTATAATGCAACCTACTTTGGAAAATTTTAGCAAGAATAAAGAATTTGAATCTTTTATGTCGGAATTAAATCAAATTTTGCAATACGAACAACAAAAAGAAAAGGAAATAGCCGAAGTTCGCCGAATAGCCCGAGAAAACATTCAAAAAAAAGAAGAGTGGTTGAGAAAAAAAATAGCCACGAATTGCGGTCTAAACATCAGCGAAAGCCAAGAGATTATTCAAGCAGGCCAGGTCCGAATAAAGGAGTTTGAAATTTCTCGCCAAAAACAGCAAAAAGAAGAAGTAGACGGTTTGTTAAGAAAAAAATCAGCCAGATTTGAACAGGCGGTTGACTTTATTGTTGCTAATTTTTGCGTGAAGTGAGCCATTATTTTAATGATTAAAATAGCTAAAAAATATTTACTGGCTTTTTCTAAGGAGCGGATAAAAGAAGCTTCTCTTTGGGTGAGCCGAGCGGGCTGCTTTGAGGTGTCAACTAATTGGCCAATGGATAATACCCCGGATGAAAAAATCGCTCAGGCATTGCAAGCCGTGGAATATCAGCTTTCTTCTTTGGACTTTGCCGTCAGTTATTTGGCCCCTTTGACCAAGAAAGAATCGTTTATAAAAAAATTGAAACAGCCAAAAATTATTGTTGATAAGAAAATGCGAGCTGCTTTGGGCGTGGACCGGAGAAAAGAGCTTTTTAAAGAAGTGAAACGATTAGAGGTAATTGAAAAGCAACTAAGCGGCTTTCAAAGAGAGGAGCGGGAAATAGCGCAACAGCTGAAAGATTTGCAGGGTTTTAGCGATTTAGATTTTTTACCGCAAGAAACTAAATATTCTGTTTCTTTTTTGCTCAGCGCTTCTTATGCAGCCACCGAACGTTTGGCCGAAACAACCCGTGAACATTCTTGGTATTTGCGGGAATTATTTGCTTCTTCGGGTAAGCATTTTTTTGTTTTATTTGGTCCGCTGTCTGACAAAGAGGAAATTTTAACTGCTTTAAAAGAATTAAAAGTTGAAATAGTGCAATATAATTTTAAGCAGCCCCCGTTTCAAGAATGGCAGAAATTGTCGGCGCGGCTAAAGATAATATCTCAAGAAAGATCAGGTCTTCAAAAAGAGCTCTCAATGTTGGCTGACAGTTTTTCTAAATTTAAAATTTATCGCGACCTTTTAGCTGTCAAAAAAACAAAATTAGAAGTGCAGCGAAGGGCTTGGCAAAAGGGACTATTGGCTTATTTAGTTTTTTGGGCATTTGAAGACGATTTGAAAAAATTATATTCTAAATCAAAAAAATTGGGCGGGGAAATGATTTTGAGCCAATTAGAACCTGAAAAGAATGAAGAGCCGCCGATAATTTTAGAGAATAATAAACTAATGAGGCCTTTTCAATATGTAACTGAGATTTTTGGCATGCCCCGCAGTAATGAGATTGACCCTACTCCGTATTTGTCTTTCTTTTTTATTTTATTTTTTGGCATTTGCCTGACCGACGCGGGTTATGGCATAGTGCTTATTGCAACAACTATTTTTGCCTTGTTTTTTCTTAAAAAGGTGATTAAAGACACCAAGCTCGTTATTTTGCTTTTTTACGGAGGCATAGCTACTTTATTAATGGGTATTTTATTCGGCGGATATTTCGGCATGCCCGCCTCGGTTTTAGAAAAATGGCCTTGGCTTTTACGATTAAAACAAATAGACCCAATTGAAGATACGGTGTTGTTTATGCTCATTGCTTTTGCTTTGGGATATTTGCAAGTATTTTTTGCTCAGATAGTGAAGGTTATTTCGGGCATAAAAAACCAGAACCGTTCTTTGGCATTAAGCGGTTTTAGCTGGATGTTATTTTATTTGGTTTTGATTTTACTCGGGGCAAGTTTTCGTTGGCCGGTTTTAAAAACCGTTTCTTATTTTGCCTTGGCCATTGGCGGGATTTTTGTTATTGCGGCTGAGTCCGGAGGCGTGAAGATTTTTTTAAAGCCATTGGTGGGCGCAATAAAAATGCTGCAAGGTCTGATTGGCACTATGTCGGATGTGCTTTCTTATTCGCGGTTGGTGGCTTTGGGTTTAGCCACCGGCGTAATTGCTTTAATCGTCAATCAGATTGCCATTTTGTTAGGCGGAATGATACCGTATGTGGGATTTTTAATCACTGGATTAATAATGGTTGGCGGACACATATTTAATTTAGGCATTAATGCTCTGGGCGCTTTCATTCATTCGGGGCGATTGCAATTTGTTGAATTCTTTCCTAAGTTTTTAGAGGGAGGGGGGAAAAGATTTCAACCCACAAAAACTAATTTAAAGTACATAGAAATTGTTTAAAAGTCGTTATTCTATAAAACCCGTTAGAAAGCGCCGGGGCCTTCTAATCGGGGTAAATCAGTTTATCTTTTTTCATTTTTAATCTTAATGGTTTGAAAATTGAAAATTGAAAATTGAAAATTATTATTATGTTAGGTTTAATTTTAGCGTTAGCGGGCGCGGCTCTATGCGTAATATTGGCCGGCGTTGGCTCTATTATTGGCGTTGGTAAATCCGGTCAGGCGGGCGCGGGCGTTGTTTCCGAGGAGCCGGAAAAGTTTGGAAAAGTCTTATTACTACAGGCCTTGCCCTCAACCCAGGGCATTTATGGGTTCATCGGTACTTTTTGGGTTATTATTAAGCTAGGTCTTTTATCGGGCAATGTACCCGATATTTCATGGCAGGCCGGACTGGCTATTATGTTGGCTTGTTTGCCGGTAGCACTTAATGGCTTGATTTCCGCTATCTATCAGGCAAGGGTGGCGGTTTCCAGTATGAACATCGTGGTTAAACAACCGCAAGACGCGGGCAAGGGCGTGATTATGTCCGCTATGGTGGAAACATACGCTGTTTTGGGTTTATTAGCTACTATTCTTTTAATTCAGGGTATTCAATTATAATGTTGGATAATATCTTTAATTCAATTGACGAAAAGGTCCGGCTGGAAATTGAAAAAATTCAAGACGAACAAAAAGGGGCGATTTTGCTTTTGAGCAAAGATTATAATCAAAAATGCGAACAGAAGCTTCAGAAGGCCCGCGAGGACTTGCTGCGGAAAAGCAACCAAGAGGTGATGGAAGCGCAGAAGAAAATAGAGACGAGGTTTCGTTTTGTAGTTCAGGAGACAAAACATCAGATTTTGCAGGAGGCATATCAGGAGGCAGTGGCGAGAATTAACAAATTAAGCGAAGATGACTTTCGGAAAATTATTGTTCAAATGGTTGAAGCCCTGCCTTCGGATTTAACTGGCCAGATAAAAGCCGGCAAAAGAACAGCGCTGATTCTTCGTTCGTTGTTGCCTCGTTCACTTGTTGTTAGCGATGATTTGGACGAGGAGGGATTTGTGGCGATTACTTCTAAAATGGAAATTGATTTTCGCATCTCCCAAATTATGAAACAGAATCGCGAGAAAACCGATTTTGAGGTCTTAAAAATTCTGTTTGCTTAAAAATTTTATGTACGAATTCGCCAGCGCCGTTATTGATGTTTGGGAAAAAAGAATTTTGAGTCATAATGACCAAGACAGAATGCTCTCCGCCCCGGACAGAGCGAGCTCTTTTATGGTTTTGTTTGACACTGATTTAGCTGAAACAGCTTCGGCCACCGAGGACATAGAAAAGATTTTTGAAAATGATTTTCAGTTATTGAAAGAAAAGTTGACTGATATTTTAGACGACCATGGCCGATTAGTAAACTACCTGTTTCTTTTTTTTGATGTTTGGAATTTGAAGATGGCTTTAAAAAGGCAATTATTGAAAAGCAAGCTTTTTCCGGGGGAGCCCCTTGTTTGTTCTTTGACGGCCTATGAAAAATTAAAGGTTAGGGTGTCGGAAATTTGGCAAAAAGGCGCTTCATTTAACAACGATTCCGGTTTGAAAAATATGGCTTTGCTTAATACTTGTTTAGAGAAGATTATTTATTTAACTCAACAGACATTAGTCAAATCTCCTATTATTGATTCGGCTCAAATAGAAACCGCGGTAGACAAGGCCTACTTTGAAGTGAAACAAGGGGCGGCGAAAAGAATCTCTCCTTTTTTAGCCGAGTTGTCTTGTTTAGAAATTGATGTGGCTAATTTGAAAGGATTGCTCAGCCATAACAACGAAGGTTTTATTGAGGGCGGAAACTTAAAAATTCAGGAAGCGCGAAAATTATTGGAAAGTTGCCAGGGAGAAATATCAGAAGAAAATTTAGAGAAGTTTTTAGAGATTTTGAATTTTTCTTTTTTAATTAAAGATTTTATCAACACTAAATCCGAGATTATTTTAGAACAGGGCTTGCAGGCCTTTTTGAGCCGTCGTGTTTTTGAAAAGTCGCGAGCCACTGCCTGCGGCTTGGAAAAGGTTTTGGCGTTTTTTTATCGTAAAATGAACAGCCATTTTAATATCCGTTTGATTTTATTTGCCAAAGACAATAATTTGCCCCAGACAGACATTGAAAATTTACTTTTGCCAATATGAAAATCGGCATTATCGGAGAAAAAAAATCTGTTTTGGCTTTCCAGCCGTTAGGCATCCAGACCTTTGGCGTTACGAGCAAAGAGGATTTGGAGATTGGCTTAGAAACTATTAAAAGCGAGGATTTTGCGGTTGTTTTTGTTACTGAGGATATTATGCAAAAGTATGAATCGGAAATTGAACCATTGCTCAAAAACATTTTGCCGGCGATTTTAGTGGTGCCGGGCGTTAAGGCCGGCGGCCAGAAGGGCAGGGAGTGTCTGAAAAAAATTATGGAAAGAGCTCTGGGTAGCGAAATTATCGGGGCTTAAAAATAAATATAATTTGTCTGTAAGAAACCTAAAACTAAAAAAATATGACAGAACAAAATCAAACAACTGGAAGAATTATTAAGGTTGCCGGGCCTTTGGTGGTAGCCGTAGGTTTGGCGCAAGCTAAGATGTATGAGGTGGTAAAGGTTGGCGAGCCGCAATTAATCGGCGAAATTATCAGAATTGAAAAAGACAATGTGTTTATTCAGGTTTATGAAGAAACATCTGGCATTGGACCAGGGGAACCGGTTTATTTAACAGGCCAACCCTTAACCGTGGAGTTGGGCCCGGGAATGATAGCCAATATCTATGATGGCATTCAGCGGCCGCTTAAAGATTTAGCTTCATTGGCTGGTGAATTTATAAGCCGCGGCTTGACGGCGAGGGCTCTTAATAAAGAGCAGAAATGGCATTTTAAGCCATTGAAAAATCAGGGAGACAAAGCAGGTCCCGGAGATATTATTGGCGAGGTCCAAGAAACCGCTTTGTTGCTGCATAAAATTATGGTACCCCCGACTTTTTTAGTCGGCGAGATTAGTTTTATGGCTGGCGAAGGCGATTATACTTTAGAAGAAATAATGGCAAAAATAAATTTTGGCCAATCCGAGCAGGCGATAACTTTGTCTCAAAAATGGCCGATTCGCACCCCTCGGCCGGTTAAGCAAAAGTTTACGCCTAGCCAGAGTTTAATTACCGGCCAACGGGTGATTGATACTTTTTTTCCGATTGCCAAGGGAGGAGCCGGCTGCGTGCCCGGACCCTTCGGGAGCGGCAAAACTGTGGTTCAACACGCCCTTGCCAAATGGTCGGACGCTGATGTGATTATTTTTGTGGGTTGCGGCGAGCGCGGCAATGAGATGACTGATTTGTTGTTAGAATTCCCCGAGCTTAATGACCCTAAAACAGGAAGGCCATTAATGGAGCGCACTGTTTTAATTGCTAATACTTCCAATATGCCTGTGGCCGCTCGCGAGGCCTCGGTTTATACTGGCATTACCATTGCCGAGTATTTTCGCGATATGGGTTATTCTGTGGCTATTTTGGCTGATTCTACCTCGCGCTGGGCCGAGGCCTTACGAGAAATTTCCGGCCGGCTTGAAGAAATGCCGGGCGACGAGGGGTATCCTGCTTATTTGGGTTCCCGTACCGCAGCTTTTTATGAGCGAGCCGGAGCCGTGAAATGCTTGGGCGACGATAACAGGGATGGCTTTTTAACAGTGGTAGGAGCTGTTTCTCCGCCGGGCGGCGACCTTTCTGAACCAGTAACTCAAAATACTTTGAGAGTTACCAGGGTTTTTTGGGCATTAGACGCTTCGCTGGCTTATAAACGACATTTTCCAGCCATTAATTGGCTCACCAGTTATTCGTTATATGATGAAAACTTGCGGGAATTTTTAGAACAGCGGGCCGGGGCGGGCTTTGGCTCTTTTCGCACAAAGGCATTGGCTATTTTGCAGAAAGAAGCCGAGTTAATGGAAATAGTTCGCTTAGTTGGCGTTGAGGCATTGTCGTCCAAGGATCGGTTCTGGCTGGAAATTGCTAAAATAATTCGCGAGGATTTTTTACACCAGAACGCATTTACCGAACATGATTCGTTTACTTCGTTAAAGAAGCAATACCTGATGTTAAAAATTATTATGAGCGTTTTTGAAAAGGGCGAAGAAGCTATTAAACAAAACAAACCAACCGAAGGAATTTTATTCAGAGAGTTAAAAGAAAGAATAGCAAGGATGAAGTTGATTCCGGAGAATGACTTAGACAAGTTTGAAGTATTGCAAAAAGACATTGAACAAATTTAATTCCTAATCAATCTATGCTAAAAACATACAAAACAATAAGAGAAGCGGCTGGTCCTTTGTTAGTGATTTATGATGTGGAAGACGCCAAATACGAAGAACTGGTGGAAATTGAAACCCAAGATGGCGTCAGAAAAAGAGGTCGGGTTTTAGAAGCCGCCCAAGGCAGAGCAGTTGTGCAGGTTTTTGAAGACACGAGGGGTTTGAATTTGCAACATTCTAAGGCAAAGTTTTTGGGTAAAACAATGAAATTGGCGGTTTCGGGCGAAATGTTAGGCCGAATTTTTAATGGAGCTGGCAATCCCAAGGACGGCTGGCCAGAGGTGGCGGCGGAAAAATATTTAGATGTTAACGGCGCTCCCATCAACCCTTATTGTCGGGAATATCCCAATGATTTCATTCAAACCGGCATTTCCACTATTGATGGCTTAAACACTCTTGTTAGAGGTCAAAAATTGCCTATTTTTTCAGGAGCCGGGCTTCCGCATTCAAGGGTAGCCGCTCAAATTGCCCGCCAAGCTAAGGTCTTGGGAAGCGACGAACAATTTTCCGTGGTTTTTGGCGCAATGGGCATTACTTTTGAGGAGGCGGAATTTTTTATTGAAGAGTTTCGCAAGACCGGCGCCTTAAACAAAGCAGTGGTGTTTATCAATTTAGCCGACGATCCGGTGATTGAAAGAATCACTTTGCCAAGAATCGCTTTGACTGCCGCGGAATTTTTGGCTTTTGAAAAAGGAATGCAGGTTTTAGTTATTCTCACTGATTTGGTCAATTACTGCGAGGCGCTAAGGGAGGTGTCGGCCGCTCGCAAAGAAGTGCCCGGCAGACGGGGCTACCCGGGTTATCTTTACACTGATTTAGCGACAATTTATGAAAGAGCCGGCCGCATTAAGGGCAAGAACGGTTCAATTACACAAATTCCGATTTTAACTATGCCTGAAGACGACATTACTCATCCTATTCCTGATTTATCGGGCTATATTACCGAAGGCCAAATTTTATTGTCGCGCGATTTGCATCGTAAGGGTTTATATCCGCCCATTGACGTTTTGCCTTCTTTGTCGCGATTAAAAGACAAAGGTATCGGCCAGGGCAAAACCAGAGAAGACCATTCCGGCGTTTTGAATCAATTATTCGCTTTTTACGCCCGAGGACGAGAGGTTAGAGAGTTAGCTTTAATTTTAGGCGAATCCGCTTTAACCGATGTTGATAAGGCCTATTTAAAATTCGTTGACGAGTTTGAAAAAAAGTTTGTTAATCAGGGTTATTTTGAGGACCGCGCCATTGAACAAACCTTGGACTTGGGTTGGCAGTTGTTGAGCATCTTACCCAAAGAAGAAATGAAGCGGCTGAAAGAAGAACACATCCAAAAATACCTCAAAGGCATTTCTGAAAATTCTAAATCCTGAATTTTAATTTTTAAATAAATGGAGAACATTAAAGCGACAAGAATGGAGTTATTGAAATTAAAAAGCCAATTTAAAACCGCTCAGCGGGGCTATAAACTTTTGAAAGAAAAAAGGGACGGCTTGATGAAAAAGTTTATGGAAATCATCAGGCAGGTTAAAAATCAAAGAACGTCTCTGGAGGCGGAATTGGCAAATGGTTTTAAGGCATTTGCCTTCACGACCGCTTTTTTGCATCAAAAAGAATTGGAAGAGATTTTTTTGGCTCCATCGGCTTCGGTTGAAGCAACCGTGGTTCAGGAAAACATAATGAGCGTTTGGATTCCAAAATTTCAACATCAAATTCAAGGCGATTTTCGCAGCTATTCCAATTTTTCCGCGCCATTAGCCCTTTTTAAGGTGCTTAAGAAATTTTGGGGCACTTTAGAGTCAATGTTGGAATTGGCGGCTAAAGAACATTCGGCGCGGCTTCTATCTTTTGAGATTGAGAAAACCCGGAGAAGAGTTAATGCTTTAGAATATGTGATTATTCCCGAAGTTAAGAAAAAAATCAGATACATTTCTTCTAAATTAGACGAACAGGAAAGAAGCGAAAAAGTCATTCGGTTAAAAATTAAATCTTTGATTGCTAAATAGTTGATTTTATTATCCTGATTGCCTTGCCATTGATGAGACAGTCAGCGATTTTTTTGTTAGCTGTGGCTAAAATTCTCTGGAAAGTGCTTTGTGAAGTTTTCATTTTATTGGCGCACTCTGTTTGTTCAAGTCCATTGATATTTTTTAAACGGATTGCCTCAATTTCCTCAAGGGATAAATTAACTACTTCCAAAAATCTCATTGGCACGCCCTGTGGTTTAAAGTAAGTTATGTTTGGATTAAATTGTATTCTTCGGCATAATCTTGGTCTTGGCATAGTTTTAAAATTGTGATAATGTTTAAAATAAAGAAGGCGTTCCCGGCCCGATAATTAATTATCGGGCCGGTCTCTAAGGCATTCTTTTTATTCCTGGTCCTTTAAAGCGGCTTTCTCTTGACGAATTACGGCCAATTCTTCTTCAAGCATTTTTTCGTCGTCTTCTAAAGCAGCTAAGGCGTTTTTAGGAGAGACAAATCTTCTAAAACCGTAGCCATAGCCGCCCCAGCATCCCCAGCCGTTCCTTAATCCTAATCCGCAAGGGCCTAAACCTCGGCCAGTTTTTGGGCCTTGGCCCATTGGACCAGTTCCGTTTAATCTTGGCATATTTTTTATGCTCTGATTAGTCAAATTAAAAATGACAAAACAGAGTTCGAGATGGTTACAAAACTATTCCTGCTGCAATTTTTGTCTTTTGGCTGCGACTTCGTCAGGCGGCGCAAAATGTCTCTCACCATAGCTGGGCTATGGCTTGGCGCCATTTTACTTGCCTTCCTCGTCTCGCTCAAAAGACAAAAATTTCGCTACGAAATAGTTTTGTAACCATCTTTTTTTATTAATACGACCTTTGTCTATTATGAATATACACCCATAATGAAAACTTGTCAAATGTTTTTATCTAAAATATAATAAGTTAAAAGTTAAAATATATGACAAAAACATATCAAAACTTGTTAAAAGCAATTGCCGGCGAATCCATTGCACGCAATAAGTATACTTTTTTTGCCAAAATCGCTAGAAAAGAGGGTTGGGAGTGGATTGCCCGGGTTTTTGAGGAAACCGCTGACAATGAGAGGGCGCACGTTGAGGAAGAATTAGAAAAAATTAAAGAAAAGGTTGAGATGACCAATACCTACGACATTCATCCGTTAAGTAAAACCTTGGAAAATCTGCGCAATGCGGCTACTGGTGAAAAATACGAATGGGGCACAATGTATCCGGATTTTGAAAAGATTGCTCGCGAGGAAGGCAAAATAGAAATCGCTGATTTATTTAAAAAAATCGGCGAAGTGGAAGAGAAACATGAAGAAAGGTATAACATCTTAGCTGATAAATTGGCAAGCAACGGCCTTTACAAAAACGAAACAGAGATTGAGTGGAAATGTTTGAATTGCGGATATGTTCATAAAGGAACCTCTGCGCCAGAAAAATGTCCGGTTTGCCAAAAACCGCAGGCCTGGTATATGGGCTTGGGTATGGTACGGTAGCTTGACATCATCTAACCATTGTATATACTTTAGGTATATGAATACTGTTATTAATATAAAAACTAAAAAGGACCTAAAAGAGAACGCTCAAAAAGCCGCCCAAGAGCTTGGCTTGTCTTTAAGCGCTGTTTTAAACGCATACTTAAGGCAGTTCGTTAGAAACAAGGCGGTTTGTTTTTCCATTGCCCCGCAAATGACCCCAGAGCTGGAAAGCTTATTGGGCAAAATAGAATATGATATTGCCCGGGGTAAAAATATTTCCAAGCCGGTCTCTTCTCCTGAGGAAATGAAAAATTATCTTTCCTCTTTATGAAAATTTTTTTTCATAAAAATTTTGAGAAAAAGTTTAATAAATTGAGGGTTAGCGACAAGAAAAGGACGCGCGAGTGCTTGTGCTTGTTTTCAAAAGACCCATTTGACCCTATCTTAGAGAATCATCCATTAAAAGGAAGGTATACAGATTATCGCAACATAAACATCACAGGGAACTTGCGAGCAATTTATAAATTTTTAAACGAAAACGAATGCATTTTTGTTGATGTGGACACCCATAGCAATCTTTATTACTAAATATGCGGATAACCTATTTTGTTCACGGCACGACCATTGATAATGAAACAGGGCTGGCTACTGGTTGGGCTGGCGGCGAACTTTCGGAATTAGGCGTTAAACAAGCCAAGGATTTGGGCGGCTTGGTTGTTGATTGGTTGTTGACCAGCATTTTGATGTGGTTTTTTGTTCGGATTTAAAAAGAGCGGTTGATTCAGCCGAGTTCGGTTTTAGAGATAAATATAAAATTATTTCGGACGCTCGGTTGCGAGAATGTAATTATGGCGATTTTAATCAAAAGCCCGAGGCCTTTAAGGCCGATATGACAAGATTTATTAATGCGCCTTTTCCTAATAGTGAAAGCTATAGAGATGTGGAAAAACGAATGGCTGATTTTTTGAATTTTTTGCGAGAAAATTATATTGGTCAGGATATTGCCATTGTGGCTCATCAAGCGCCCCAGCTGGTCTTAGATGTTTTATTAAAAGGTAAAACTTGGCTTCAAGCCATTGCCGAGGACTGGCGCAATAAAAAGGCATGGCAACCCGGCTGGGTTTACGAATTAAATTAAAAGGTTGATTTTAATTATTTTTGTAAAGTTAAAATATGTTTATACCAAAAGGGCCATATTGCCAAAGTTGCGGTATGCCGTTGTCAAAGGATCCTAAGGGCGGCGGTACGGAGATGGATGGCGATATTAGCAAAGAGTATTGCAGTTTTTGCTATCAAGGCGGGAAATTCACCGAGCCCAATATAACCTTGGAGTAAATGGTGGGAAAGTGCAAAGAAAAAATGCTGGAAATGAAAATTCCCCGTTTTGTCGTTAATATGGGCATAAAAAATATTCCCAAGCTCAAAAGATGGCAAAGCAATAAAAATGATTAAATCACAGAATTATGCCTGATCCAATACCATCTCACGCCAAAATGGTTTTCAAAGGTAAGATTTTTGAGGTTTGGCAATGGGAGCAAAAAATGTTTGACGGCTCAACGACTGTTTTTGAGCGTCTGAAGCGGCCCAATACCGCGCAAGTTGTCGCCACGGTCGGTGATAAGATTTTACTGCAAACCCAGCAGCAGCCCGACAAAACAGCGCCTTTTCCTTCTGTGCCGGGCGGCCGATGCGACGAAGGCGAGGAGCCATTAAGAGCAGCTAAACGGGAATTATTGGAGGAGACGGGATATGTTTCCGATGACTGGACTTTATGGCAAAAGCAAAACCCGGTTGGCAAAATTCAATGGACGGTTTATACTTTTATCGCTCGCAACTGCCAAAAACAGCAGGAGCCGCATTTGGACCCGGGCGAAAAAATTACCAGCCGCTTGATTGATTTTGATGAATTTTTAATGTTATCAGAAGACCCGCATTTTTATGACAAGAGCTTGGTAATGCCGCTATTTCGCGCTCGCTTTGACGAAAAAGCCAAAGCAGAATTGAAAACATTGCTTTTTGGCAGATGATTTTATAGAGTTTACAGAGACCACCTCTCTGTAAGTTTACAGAGGGGTGGTCTCTGTAAGTTTAGTTTGGAGGGTTGGCTGAACGGCGAAAGCGCTGGTCTTGAAAACCAGTGGGAGAAATCCCTTGCAGGTTCGAATCCTGCACCCTCCGCCAGTTTTCACTTTTTGTGAAATCGTAAGAAACAGCCTCGGCGCAAAGC
>CAYVXQ010000005.1:0-22704 GCA_964454625.1 uncultured Candidatus Saccharibacteria bacterium | reverse complement strand
CGTGTCGGATTCTTCGCCTGCTGGCTCAGAATGACAGTAAACCCGTAAGTCCTATTAATTTTTAAGCGAATGAAATGAAGATTAGGGCTCAATACTAACAAATGGCTTCTTTTGATTTTTTTGGCAAGAGATTTACCGGGGATCGTTCCCGGTAAGCTTTTTTTTGTAAAAGAATTGGTTTTGAGCTACAATTCAGTAATGACAGCAAAAAAAGAAAATATTTTGGGCTGCGACATTGGCGGGTCAAAAATAAATGTTGTTGTTTGGAACGGCAAAAAAGTTGTTGAGCAAAAACAGATTGGCGTTCCAAATAAAAACAATCTTAAAGCAATAATAGGGGAGTATGGTTTGCGAAAAATCGGCATTGGCGTGCCGGGTATTTTTGATGCTAAAAACGGCCGGATTATCAAATGTTCCAACGGGCCCCAATTAAATGGCCTTAACTTGAAAAAACTCTGGCCTGATAAAATCGTTAAAATAGACAATGACGTACATTGTTTTTTGCGAGCTGAGGCGGCTTTGGGGGCTGGGAAGGGATATGACAATATCTTGGCAGTGGCTTTTGGCACCGGTATTGGCGGAGCGTTTACAAATGAAAAAGTAAAAATGAAAAATGAAAAAATAAATAATGAAATCATTTATAGGGGGAGGAATGGGTGGGCGGGAGAATTCGGTCATATGATTATTGATAGAGGACAGGACTGGGAAGAACTATATCAAAAGACAAGAAACAAGCCAAAAGAACAGGAAAAAATAAACGCAATTGGCTTGGCTAATTTAATAAACATTTTTAACCCAAAAGTAATTATTTTGGGCGGGAAGGGAGCTCGGCTTCTTACGGATAAAGGAGCCGAGCTCCTTATAAAGAATCTGCTTTCACTAAAAGAACAAATGCCAAAGATTGTTTTGACAAAATTAGGCCAAACCGCCAATGCTATCGGCGCCGCTTTATTATTTGTAAACATAAAAAACTGAAACTGTTGCATTTTATAAGCGATCGCTTATAAAATGCAACAGTTTAGCTTTTAAAGTTTCTCCACTTTATTGACAACCCAAAAAGCACTATAATAAATAAATGGCAAAGCTAAAGGTTTTAATGTTTGGTTGGGAGTTTCCGCCTTTTAATTCAGGTGGATTAGGGGTGGCTTGTTATAATTTAACAAAAGCCCTTGCCGGGCGGGATGTTGAAGTGGTTTTTGTTTTGCCAAAAAAAATTGATTGCCGCGTTGATTTTTGCCGCATTATATTTGCTGACGAAAATCCTTTTAATGTTGAGAAGATTTTATCAGCTGCTTATCTAACTCCCGACCAATATGGCAAGATTGCACAGGGGCTTTTTGATGGCAGCGCCGGACTGATTAATGAAGTAAAAAAATACGCTTTACTGGCTCAAGAGATAGCCAAAAGAGAAAAATTTGAGATTATTCACGTCCACGATTGGCTTTGTTGTCCAGCAGGCGTTGCTGCTAAAGTCATCTCCGGCAAGCCCTTGATAGTTCATATTCACGCTACGGAATTTGACAGAAGCGGCGGGCAAAATGTTAATCCTCAAGTTTATGCCATTGAGAAAAATGGCTTTGAAAAAGCCGATAAAATAGTAGCAGTGAGCAATTTCACTAAGCAAAAGGTGATTGATTATTACGGCATTGAGCCCGAAAAAATCAAGGTGGTGCATAATGCCTTGGATATGCAAAAAATAACCGATGATTTTTCTGGCTTGTTAAATTTAGGAAAACTGAAAGAAAAATTTAAAATTGTTTTATTTTTGGGCCGCTTGACCTTGCAAAAAGGCCCGGATTATTTTCTACAAGCAGCTAAAAAAGCGCTGGAAAAAAGGCAGGATATTTATTTTATTATCACGGGTTCGGGCGACATGGAGGCGCAACTCATTAACCAAGCCATTGATTTAGGAATAGCTGATAAGGTTATTTTCACTGGGTTTTTGAGAGGACAAGATTTAACCAAGATTTACCGAATGGCTGATTTATATATTATGCCTTCGGTGTCTGAGCCATTTGGTTTAAGCGCTTTGGAGGCCCTGGGCCACGGCACGCCGGCTATTATTTCTAAACAGTCAGGGGTTTGCGAGGTTATTAAAAACTGCTTGCTTGTGGACTTTTGGGACATTAACCAAATGGCTGGTAAGATTTTAGCGGTTTTAAATTATCCAATTTTGAAAACCGTTTTGCGAGAAAATGGAGCCGATGAAGTGGAAAAGCTCACCTGGGATAATTCTGCTAAAGATTGCTTAGAGATTTACGAAAACATTTTGACTAATCAATGAGATCTAAAAATTTTTAATTTTGCATTATCATTTTGCATTTTTCATTTTGAATTTTGCATTTGACCGAGCGAAGCGAAGGAGCATGCCATCAGTTTGTTTTTATCTACAAACCCATCAGCCATTCCGCTTAAGGGCTTATTCGGTTTTTGACATTGGCCAGACCCATGATTATTTTGACTACCAGCGCAATTATGATTATTTGGCAAGAATCGTCAGAAAAAGTTATTTGCCCACCAACCGTCTTCTTTTGAACTTGATTAGGCAGTATCAAGGCCGTTTCAAGGTCTCCTTTGGTTTATCCGGTGTTCTGTTGGAGCAGTTAGAAAAACATTTTCCTGAGGTTATCAGCGATTTTCAGGCATTAGTTAAAACCGGCTGCTGCGAAATTTTGGCAGAGACATATCATCATTCATTGGCTTATCTTTACTCATCTGAAGAATTTAAAACTCAAGTGTGGCTGCATCGCCAAAAAATTAAAAAATTATTCAATTATGTTCCTAAGGCCTTTCGCAACACTGAATTGATGTTGAACAATGAAATGGCTAAATGTATTCAAGAGATGGGTTATAAAGCGATTTTGGGCGAGGGAGCCGATTATATTTTGGGATATAGGTCGCCTAATTATGTTTATAAAATCAACGGCGCTGAAAAGATTAAAATTTTACTAAGAAATTATAAGTTAAGCGATGATATTTCTTTTCGTTTCTCCAGTCGTGATTGGAGCGAATGGCCCTTAACAGCCGAAAAATTCGCTGCTTGGCTGCGGGCTGTTCATGGACACGGCGATGTTATTAATCTTTTTATGGACTATGAAACATTTGGCGAACATCAGTGGGAGGAAACAGGCATTTTTGAATTTTTAAAACACCTTCCCGGTGAAATTTTGCAATATCCGGAAAATAATTTTCAGAATCCCTGCGATGTGATAAAATTATATAAACCCGCCGGAGAGTTGGACTTTCCTCATATTGTAACTTGGGCTGATACTGAACGGGATTTATCGGCCTGGTTGGGCAATAAAATGCAGCAAGAGGCCTTAGGAAAAATTTACTCGCTGGAGAATGAAGTTAAAAAAAATAAAAATAAACAAATTTTAGATGACTGGAGAAAGCTGCAAACATCCGACCATTTCTACTATATGTGCGTAAAATGGTTCAGCGACGGGGATGTTCATAAATATTTCAGCCCGTATGAATCGCCCTACGACGGTTTTATCATTTTTATGAACATTTTCAATGATTTGAAATTACGACTTAGTTAAACTTAAAAAATAGATAACAAAAGGTCGCACTTAATCTTTAATCAAAAATATGACAAAAATAACTATTAAAAAATCAGCAAAAAAATCAACTTACGTTAATGTTCCACCGGAAAAAAGTTTTTGGTTTTGTGACGGTCAGGTTGCTAAAAACCTCAAGGAATTAGCGGTTATTCTGGAAAAAATGCCGCAGAATGTTTTTGAGCATCATGCCAACAACAATAAAAATGATTTCAGCCGCTGGATTGCCGATGTTTTTGGTGACGTTGCTTTGGCTAAAGGGATTCAAAAAATCAATTCGTCCAAGGTTATGGCTAAAAAAATAAAAGCCAAATTGTAGGGTTGTTAAACTGAGAGCGTAGAAAAACCCCTGAAAATGTCATTCCGAGCGTTAACGAGGAATCTCTGGCAAGGTAAAAACCGCGCCAGAACGAGATTCTTCACTTCGCTCAGAATGACAAAAATAGGCTTTTCTACACTCTCAAACTATAAGGTGTTAATATGAGAACCCAAACGATTATTTCTAAGATTAAAACATCGGAAAAGCCGGATGTGGTTTTTGAGGTTGCCTGGGAAGTGGGCAATAAGGTTGGAGGTATTTGGACAGTTTTAACCTCCAAGGCCGAGCAAATGGTAAAGCAATATCCCAAGAATTATTTTTTGCTCGGCCCTTATTTTGCCGAAAAACTTAAAGGCGAGTTTGAAGAAGAGCCGCCTGAAAAAGACCTTAAAAGCATTTTTATGGCTTTAGAGAAAGAGCAGGGTTTAAGGTGCCATTTAGGCAAGTGGCTGATAAAAGGCGAGCCAAAGACAATTCTTATTGACTTCAAGGATTTTTGGCTTAAAGCCAATCAAATAAAAACCGACCTTTGGAATAACTATCAAATTGATTCTCTAACAGCGGGCAATGATTTTACCGAGCCAGTTGTTTGGGCTACGGCTTGCGGACAGTTAATTGAAAAAATGGCCGAACTCTTTCCCGGGCAAAAGATAGTGGCGCATTTTCACGAATGGCTCTCGGGCGCGGGGCTTTTGTATCTTAAAAAAACGCAGCCCCAAGTAGCTACTGTTTTCACCACCCACGCTACCACTTTAGGCCGAACTTTGGCTTATAACAACATTGATTTTTATGTTTTTCTGAACAACATTAAGCCCGAAGAAGAGATTGAGCGCTTTAATATCAAAGCAAAACATCAATTAGAGAAAGCCGCTGTTCATCAGTCCGTGGTTTTTACTACAGTAAGCGCTATTACCGCTTGGGAAGCCGAATGTTTTTTAGGAAGAAAAGCCGACTTGCTTTTGCCTAATGGTTTGAGTGAAAGTCAATTTCCCAGTTTTGAAGAACTAACAATTCAACATAGAGCGTATCGCAACCGTTTAAGAAATTTTTTACTTTTTTATTTTTTTCCTTATTACGGTTTTGATTTGGAGCAAACTTTGTTTTTCTTTACGGCCTGCCGTTATGAATTCCGCGCCAAAGGCCTGGATATATTTATAAAGGCATTGTCTCTGCTTAACGAAAAAATGCGCCAGAGTAATGCCAAAAAAACAATTGTCGCCTTTTTTTTGGTGCCTTCCGAGGTTAGGGGAGTTAAAATTGATATTTTGGAAAGCCGCGAATTTTTAGAAGATATTAAAAACTCTTTAGAAGAAATCTCTGACGAGACACAAGAAAAGGTGCTTTATGCGTTAGCCGAAGACAAAGAAATATCCGAGAAGACGCTTTTTAACAAGGACTTTTTATTTAACATTGAAAAAAAGTTTTTAAAATTAAAAAGAAAAGGCACACCTCCCTTATCTACTCATGACCTGATTAATCCGCAAGATGCCATTTTAGCCATGCTTAATGATTCGGGCTTGGACAATAAGATAGATGACAAGGTTAAGGTTATTTTTTACCCCATTTATCTTTCTGGTCACGATGGTTTAACCAATCTTACTTATGAAGAATTTTTAAAGGGTTCGCACTTAGGTGTTTTTCCTTCGTTTTACGAACCATGGGGCTACACCACATTAGAAACTGCGGGCTATGGCGTGTCGGCTTTAACAAGCGACCTGACGGGCTTTGGCCGCGCCTGTCAAAAATACATTGAAAACAAAAAATATCCTGGAATTTTTCTCCTTAAAAGAACCGGCCAAAAAGATGAAGAAATAACAAAGTCATTGGCCGACATTTTATTTGCGTTTGTTCAATACCAACGTAAGGAAAGAGTGGAAAACAAAATCCAGGCCAAAAATCTTTCAGTGCTTTTTGGCTGGAAACAACTTATTAAAAATTATTTCAAAGCCCATTGTTTAGCTTTAAAAAATTAGGAAGTTGCTCGGCAACTTCCGTTCGGGAGTTGCCGAGCAACTTCCAGTTTCAATATGAAAGTCGTTCATTATTTCAACGAAAATAATCGCGTAGCCAAAGTTGTTGATGGTGAAAAATCATTTTTGCTCACTAATAAAATCGGGGGTTATTTATGGTGGAATAGCCAAACAACGAGCCGTTATCAGGGCTGGTTTTTTGTTCCGGATGATTTAGTCGGGCAAAAAATTTTTCGCCTTGTGGAAAGCATTGAAATTGAGAACGCTCCGGCAGTTGAAGAAATCAAAAATAATTTTTGGGAATGTGAGCAGAAAAGGGGAGTAATAACGGAAAAATTCTTTTTACCTCCATTTTTAGATGTTTTTTCTTACCAAATAAGCGAAAAAGCCAACTTAACCGTGGTTTTAGACATTAAAGAGACGTATAATAATCAAAGCAATAACCGCTTTTATGAAATTTTCTACGAAAACGGTTTGATTTTGATTAGATATACCCAGCCCGATTTAACTTTTCCAGAGATTTGGTTAGCCATTAAAAGCGACAGTCAAGAAACCAAACTCGTTAAAAAATGGCTGCTAAAACACTATGCCTTTGATAGAAAGCGCAATTCGCCGCCTTTTGAACGTTATGTTTTTTCAGCCATTAAGTTAGTTGCGGCTCAAAGAATAATTTTTGCGGCAAGTAAAGAAAAACAAAAAGTTATTGATTGCGTAACTTATGCGGCTGACAACCTAAATGTCTTGAAAAAGAAAGCGCAAAAAGAAACTAAAAAATTATCGTCTTTCTTTTACGACCCGGTGATTAAAGACCCGGAATTAAAAATGGCTTTTCTTTGCGCCAAGAATTCCTTGCAAGGTCTTTTGGTGTTTGACCAAAAGAAAAAAGCCAAAATGCTTTATGCCGGCTTGCCCTGGTTTTTCCAGCCGTGGCAAAGAGACACCGCTCTTTCATTAAAAGCCCTTTCTTTTGTCAATCGTTCGGCTGGCCAAACGATTTTTGAAAAAATGCTGGTGGCTGTTATTAAGGGCGAAAAAAACGATTCGGCAGTTGATGGTTGGGGTTGGTTGTTTAAACGTTCGGAAATTTTTTCCTTTAAAAGAAAGTTTTTACTGTTAGCCATTGAAGAATTCATTAAAAACGGCCAGATAAATTTTTCCAAGGCCTGCTTTTTGTATCATTCCAGAACCAGTTGGATGGACACTGTCGCTCGGGCGCCTTATGGTTTAGAGACGCAGACCTTGTTGTTAAATGCTTATCAATTGGCTCAGGATAACTACGAGTTTTGGCGAAAAAAATTTTTTTACCGCAAGCAAAAAAATAAAAGCCACAAATATCTCAGAGAAAAATTTTGGAACAATGAGGTTTTAGCCGACGGTCTTTTTGAAAACCAAATTGCCGACCGAACTGTCCGACCAAATGTTTTTTTGGCGGCTTTGGCTTATAATAAGTTATTGAGCAAAGATGAGTGGCAGAGATGTTTTGAAAATATTCTGCCCCATCTTTGGCTGGACTGGGGGGGCTTGGCAACATTAGACAAGAAAAATAGCGCTTTTCAAGGAAAACACACCGGCGAAATTCCTTTGAGTTATCATCAAGGCGACAGTTGGTTTTTTATCAACAATTTAGCGGCTCTAATTTTGGCTCAAAACAACAAAAAAAAGTTTAATGCCTATATTGAAAAAATTCTCAAAGCCAGCGCTTATGACATTTTATGGCAGGGAATCATTGGTCATCATTCTGAATTAAGCTCAGCTAATAATTTGCTGCCTGAGGGTTGTTTATGTCAGGCCTGGTCAAGTGCCTTTTTCCTTGAATTACTCAAAAAATTATATTAGGATGTTTATAACCCGAGTTCAAACATTAGTTAATGTTTGAACTCGGGTTATAAACATTTTATGGCTAAAATTCGGGATTCGTTTAACAGCACAACGGTCAAGAAAAAATTCCCGGAAATTTACAGGGAATTTTTTTCTAAGTGCCAAACCGTCGTTTCATCGCCCCATTTCTTCACTTGGGCAGGGGAATATGTTGGTTATTGGGGCGGCTTGATGTTATTGCAAAAATTGCCCTTGCGGCTTTATGTGGGCCTGGAATTTTTGCCTAAAAACAGTTTGTCTGAAATTGATATTAGCCCAACCAGCCAATCATTTTCTTTAAGAGAACAAAAATTTCAGCCCGACCAATGCGACCATTTAGCGCAGAGGCGCTTGTTAGGATTTATTAATAAGGTTTGGGCTCGTAAATTTCAAAAACAACCATTTAAAATTCATTTGCTCTCGGAAATGCCTTTTGGGGGCAGCGGGTCTTCCGGGGCATTAGCCGCCGCCTTGGCCTTGGCTTTTCATCTGCAAACCAAAGAAATTTGCAAGCAAAATCTCAATATCTGGGAAGAGCAAACCTCGTCTGAATTAATTAAAAATAAAAAGCACCGCTTTAATTTAATTTTCCGCTCTGCCTGGAAAATGTTGGCGGCTTACCGGGGAGCAGAAACCAGCGGTGCCACTGTTTTTACCACTCTTTTGCCTTCGGTTTATCCGTTTTATTATCTAATTAAAAAATCAAAAAATTTAATTTTGCCTTTTAATATCGGTGATAACTATGGGCTTATTGACGAAGTGGAATTTGAAGGCGGCCGGCTTAATGAACTATTTACAATTTCTCCTCACGGCTCTTGGCCGATTGATTTTGGGCTTTTATATTTAGGCGAGCCCCGAGGCAATTCTCCATTTTCCACTTCTCCATTAGAAGAGACCGCTAAAAATGTGGCTGATTTTTTTCGCGGCAATTTTCCTCAATCGTTTTTCGGACAAAACAAAAAACTTTGGAACAACAGCTGTTTGGAGGTAATGAATTTTTTAAGCGGCGATGTTTTGCTCAAAATGGGAACTTTATTAAGCAATGGCCACCGAGCAGACAATTTAAGAGAATTTTTGCGCTCGCTTGACCGTCATCAGGCATTATTTTTGCTTTTAGGGCTTTTATCTGACACAGCTAATGCTGTTAAGTCCATTATCCATCATCAAGCCAGCAAAATTGACGACTTGGGGGCCGGAGTTAAGGCGGTTTCCACCACTAAAAAAGATATTATTCTTTTTGCTTTTTCAGCGGGCCAAAAAAGAGAAATTTTGTTTGATATTGCCGCCATCTTAAAAAAGGAATTTGGTTTGGAGACGCAACTGGGCTATGCCTCATGGTTAGACGGCATAGAAGAAAGGGGGGTGGTTGTTGAACAATTTTTAGAACAAAAAATTTATTCGGAATTTGTTTCAAAAAACACTTTGTTAATTCAAGAATTTTTTAATAATCAAATATCTAATCTGCCTTTATCACCCGAACAATTTGAAAAAGAAAAGAAAAATACCGACATTTTAATAATGGAAAAATCCGGCCGCATTTTGATTAAGGGCGAAAATCTAACATCCTTACAACTTCATTCGCAAAAAGCCGCTATTAAGGTTTTGAAAATCCTTTTAGTAAAAATCGGCCAGGAAGTTCAAAACAACGAGTTGCCGCCTTCTTCTTACGCCAATGACCGCTATGAACTGCAAGGCAAGATTATTTTACCTTTAATTAAAATTATCGCTCAAAAAACCAAAAAAAGATTAAATATTGCAATTCGCGGCGGGGTGACTGAATTTTTCTTAAAATTAAATCCCAACAACTTAAAAATTTGGCTGGTAAAATGAAATAGAATATAGAATAGTGAGTGTTGCATTTTATAAGCGATCGCTTATAAAATGCAACACTCTTTGTTTTGTCTTTTTTTTGTCCATTGCTCAAAATCGTTTAATCGACTATTTTAGAGATAGATTTTTATTTTTTATTTTTGGAGGTGTTTTTGGAGGTGAAAGAAATGTTTGAATTAGTTGCTTTTTTACCGAGAAAAGAAAAAGAACAGGAAAAGTTATTTGCGTTTCACGGAGAAAAAGCCAAAACGATGGGGTTTTTCATTTGCCCATCTTGTGGAAAAAAGAGATGGGAGTGTGATTTGAAAGCAGACAAAAATATTTGCCGTCATTGTTACGACGGCGAATAGAAGAAAAGGGGGCTCTGATGTTATTACATCATCCCCCAACTTTTAACTTTGAACTTTTAATTTTTTATTATGTGCGGCATATTCGGTTACATTGGTTCTCAAAAAGCAGCACCTTTGCTTATTGAAGGTTTAAAACAATTGGAATACCGCGGTTATGACAGCGCGGGTCTTTGCTTATTGGAGCCAGATAAACTAAACACTTTTAAGTCCAAAGGCAAGGTAGAGGAATTGGCTCAAAAAGTCAGCAACGAAAACCTTTTCTCATCCATTGGCATTGCTCATACAAGATGGGCAACGCACGGAGAGCCGTCAGAAATCAACGCCCATCCTCATCTTGATTGTCAAGGCAGAATAGCCGTAGTTCATAACGGCATTATTGAAAACTATCAGGCCCTGAAAACGATTTTGCAAAAAGAGGGTCATAAATTTATTTCCGACACCGACACGGAAGTTATCGCTCATTTAATTGAAAAATTTAGCGATGGTAATAATTTTGAAACCGCTGTTTTGAAAGCGCTTTGTCTTATAGAAGGAGCTTATGGCTTAGCTGTTTTAAGGCAAGGCGAAAATAAAATTATCGGCGCTAAAAAGGGCTCGCCTTTAATTTTGGGCATTGGAAATAACGAGTTTTTTTTGGCCTCGGATTCCTCAGCTATTTTAAGCCATACTAATAAGGTTATTTTTCTGCAAAACAATGAAATTGTTGTTATGAACGAGCAGGGTTATCAGATAAAAAATTTACAGGGTGATTTGCTTAACAAAGAAATTGAAGAATTAAAATGGAATGTTGCTCAGATAGAAAAGTCCGGTTTTAAGCACTTTATGCTCAAAGAAATTTTTGAACAACCCCAAGCCATTGCCAATACTTTGCGAGGACGGCTGAAAGATGAAGACATAAAATTAACTTTTGATATTGAACCGTCACAGATAAAACGGCTTATTATTTTAGCTTGCGGCACAAGTTTTTATTCCGGGTTAATTGGCAAATATATTATAGAAAAAATGTGCCGCATAAATACCGAGGTTGATTATGCTTCGGAATTTAGGTACCGCGACCCGATTATTGGCGAAAACGATTTGGTTGTGGCGATTTCCCAGTCCGGAGAAACCGCTGACACCTTGGCGGCTTTGCGAGAAGCAAAAAGGAGAGGAGCTAAAACACTTGGCATAATTAATACCGTGGGTTCAACTATTGCCCGAGAGGTTGATACAGGAATCTATCTGCACGCCGGGCCGGAAATTGGCGTTGCATCAACGAAGGCCTTTACCTGCCAGATAACCGCCCTTGTTTTACTTGCTTTGTATTTACAGAAAAAAACCGGTAAATTTGATAAGGTTATTGCCGAGGAGCTTAAAACTATTCCTCAAAAGGTTCAAGAGATATTGGATAAATCCTGCGATATAGAGAAGGTAGCTCAAAATATAAAAGACAAAACAAATGTTCTCTATTTGGGCAGGGGCTTTAATTTTCCAGTGGCTTTGGAGGGCGCCTTAAAACTAAAAGAAATTTCTTACATTCACGCTGAAGGTTATCCGGCAGCTGAAATGAAGCACGGTCCGATTGCTTTGATTGACGAGAATATGCCGGTAGTTTTTATCGCCACTCAAGACGAGACCCACGAAAAGGTTTTAAACAATATACAGGAAGTCAAGGCAAGAAAAGGCAAGATTTTAGCCATTGTCAATCCCGGCGACACTCGGGCGGCTCAACTGGCTGATTGGCTGATAACAGTTCCTTTAACTATTGATTTGTTTTCGCCTATTATTAACATTATTCCCCTGCAACTTTTGGCCTATTATACAGCTGATTTAAAAGGTATTGATGTTGATAAGCCCAGAAATCTGGCAAAATCGGTTACAGTGGAATAAATGAAAATATAAAACACAAAGCACAGAACACAAAACACGAACAAAACACAATCTCCAAAACACAAAGCACAAACGAATTTAAAGATTTAGTTTGTGTTTTGAAAATTGTGTTTTGTGCTTTGTTTGTGCTTTGTGTTTTGTAATTTGTGCTCTATCTTATGATACACCTCAAAACCTTACAAAATATAGACATAAAAAATAGAAGGGTTCTTTTGCGGGTTGCTTTCGATGTTCCTTTAAAAGAGGAAAACGGCAGATGGCAGGTCTCAGATACTCGTCGAATTAGAGAAACGTTGCCCACAATCGAATATCTGCTAAAGCAAAATTGTTGTTTGGTTTTAATGTCTTGGTTGCAAAGACCTCAAGGTCAACGGCTCGCTAAATTTATGATGAATCCGGTGGCAGAGAAATTAGCAGAACTTATTGGGCGACCGGTTAAAAAACTGAACGATTGCGTGGGGCCGGAAGTTAGAGAAAATGTTTCTGCCATGAAACCCGGGGATATAGTAATGTTAGAAAACACCCGTTTTCATCCTGAAGAAGAAAAAGCTGACCCTGAATTTGCCAAGGAATTGGCAGAGAACGGGGATTTTATTGTTTTTGACGCCTTTGCTCAGGCGCATCGGGTTCACGCCTCCACTACCGGTATTTTAGAGCAAAAGCCATGCGCGGCTGGTTTTTTATTTCAAAAAGAAATGACCGTACTTTCTCAATTAGTTAAAGGGCCGATGGATCCTTTTGTGATTGTCTTGGGCGGAGCTAAAATTTCTGATAAAGTTGAAATGCTAACCAATCTTTTACACAAAGCAAGCATTATTTTAATCGGCGGGGGAGTGGCCAACACTTTTCTTAAAGCAAAGGGCTTTGAAGTGGGCGCTTCTTTAACCAAAAGCACTTATGTTGATATTGCCAAAGCAAAGGAAAAAGATTTTGTAAAATTAGCGGCCGGTTTGTTGGAACAAGTTCAAGGAAAACCGGTTTGTTCGGAACTCACCTGTAATGTTTGCAAGGAGTCATTTAACGGGTTTACAGTTGAACTGTCTAAGATTCAACTGCCGGTTGATGTGTTGGTAGCGCCTGAAAAAGGAACAGAAGAACGGGACGTTGAAAATTTAAAAATTGTCAGGGTAAATAATAATAAAACATTATGCCAAGAAACAGAGGCCATTTTTGACATAGGACCCAGGACAATAAAAGTTTTCAGCGAAATTCTTAGCCAAGCCAGAACTATTTTTTGGAATGGCCCGATGGGCATGTTTGAGGATTTTGATTTTTCTAAAGGCACCGAAGAGATTGCCAAAGCTATAGCCCAAAGCAATGGTTTCTCGGTTATTGGAGGCGGAGACACTGAAGGGGTGGTTCAGAGATTCAAATTAGAAGGTAAGTTTGGCCATGTTTCTACGGGTGGAGGTGCTTCTTTGGCAGCGCTGGCTGGCGTAGAGCTGCCTGTTTTAAAATACCTAAAAAAATAAACGAGGAAGTTGCTCGGCAACTTCCTGCGGGAGTTACGGGAGTTGCCGAGCAACTTTTAAGAATCCAAGTAAAATGAAAATAACAATAACTCTCATTAAAGCAGACATTGGCTCAATAGGAGGCCATCTTAAGCCATCGCAAGCGGTTATTAACCGGGTGCGAGAATATATTTCCCAGAGCGAACTTTTGCTTGATTTTCAGATTTTTCACACTGGCGATGATATTGCTTTTTTGTTTTCCCATGAAAAAGGCACGGGCAATGAAGGCATTCATAAATTGGCCTGGGATGCCTTTCAAGCTGGCACCGAGGTGGCCAAAGAGCAAGGTCTTTATGGGGCAGGGCAGGATTTGCTCAAGGACTCGTTTTGCGGCAATATTAAAGGAGCAGGCCCGGCTGTTGCGGAGATTGAGTTTGAGGAGAGGCAAAATGAGCCCTTTGCTATTTTTATGGCTGATAAAACCGACCCGGGCGCCTATAACCTGCCTCTTTATATGGCTTTCTGCGACCCAATGCATAATTCCGGTTTGCTTTTATCCGAGAGTATGTCCAAAGGGTTTAAATTTGTGATTATGGATGTTGATTATCTTAAAGGCGATAAAATCATTGAGCTTCAAGCGCCCGAGGACATATACAATATTGCGGTTTTATTGAGGGACTTAGAGAAATTTGTGGTGGAAGAAATTTATTCCCGGGCTTCAGGGGAACAATGCGCGGCTATTTCCACCACCCGTTTGCGCAACATTGCGGGCAAGTATGTTGGCAAGGACGACCCGGTAATGCTTGTGCGGCTGCAAAAAGATTTTCCAGCCACAGGCGAAGTTCTTTCGCCTTTTCGGCTCACTCCTTATGTGGCTGGTTTTATGCGGGGCAGCCACACCGGCCCTTTAATGCCGGTGAAGCTTAATTCCACAATATCTTTTTTTGACGGCCCTCCCATCGTTTCAGGCGCCGGGTTTTGCGTTCACAACGGAAAATTAACCGAAGCGGTTGATTTATTTGACCAGCCATTTTGGGATGAAATTAGACATAGGGCATCAGTAAAAGCGATTAACATTAGAGAACAGGGCTTTTTTGGTTCAGCAATGCTGGGAATGCAAGAGCTTGAGTACGGAGGTATTGTTGAACGGCTAAAAACATTAGAGACACGTTTTAGAACAAGAGAATGAATATCAAAATTCAACCTTTAACCAAAAAAGATATTTCTAAAATGGCTATTCTAGCTAGCCAGTGTTTTAGTGGTTTAAAAGATAAAAGAAAAGCGCGCCAATGGATAATTTGCAATTTCAGCGGTTTTCCCAGAGCGCAATACTTTGTAGTGAAAGAGAAAGGAGCTATTTTGGGTTATATTTTATGGTTAGAAAAAGGTGGTTTTCGCCAAGAAGCGGTCTGGGAATTAGAGCAAATAGCGGTTGACCCTAAATACAGAGGCAGGGGAATAGCCACTGTTCTAATAGAAAAATCATTGGTCAAAATTATTGAATATCTCAAAAAAAGGGGGGCAAAATTAAAATTAGTTGAAGTAACCACCGGAACAGAAAATCAGGCCCAACGTCTTTATCAAAAAACATTAGACGCCCAGCCCGAGGCGGTTATCAAAGATTTTTTTCGCGGCGATGAAGTAATAATGCTCGCAAGGTTTTAGGATGTTAAATACACCACACTTTTTTAAGTAGTGGTTTTTTGTTAGAATAGGGCAATATGAAAATACACTTTATTGGTATTGGGGGCATTGCCATTTCAGGCATAGCCAACATTTATAAGCAAAAAGGGCATAAGGTACAAGGTTCGGATGTTGAATCATCGGAAATCACTGAGGAATTAAAAAAGCAGGGGATTAAAGTTTTTATTGGCCACAAAAAAGAAAACCTTCGCTACCAAGAGCGCCATGCACGTGTCAGGCGCGTGCATGGCTCTGGGCGCCTACTGCCTAATTTGGTTGTTTATTCGGAAGCGGTGCCGCAAAATAATTCGGAACTGAAAGAAGCACGGAGGCTAAAAATTGAATGCTTATCAGGTGCCCAGGTCTTGGCCGCCTTAAGCAAGGATTATTTCACGATTGCTGTTTCAGGTATGCACGGTAAATCAACCACGGCCTCAATGATTGCCCAAATTTTAATTAAAGCCGGGTTTGACCCGAGTTTTATTATTGGCACAAAGCCGGGCTGGCGTTTAGGAAAAAGCAAGTATCTTATCATTGAGGCTGATGATTATCAGGCAAAGTTTTTACACTATTACCCGGATATCTTGGTTTTAACCAATATTGAGGAGGAGCATATGGACTTCTTCAAAAATTTTCAGCACATTATTAAAGTTTTTAGGCAATATACTAAACAAGTTAAAGATTATATTGTCGCGAATAAAGATAATGAGAATGTGCTGAAAATCCTAAATCCGAAATCCGAAATCCTAAATCTTAAATGGTTCGGCAAACGTACCATCCTGAGCCAAGCCGAAGGACAAATCCAAAATTCAAAATTACAAAAAATCAAAAAAAGGCCAGAAATTAAGTTTTACTCATTAAAAGATAAAGAGGCCAGTAAAGTTAGCAAAATTTTGAGAGTGCCGGGGAAGCATAATGTTTCCAATGCTTTAGCTGCTTTGCAGACTGCTCGGCTGTTAAAAATTAATGATAAAGTTAGTTTTAAAGCGCTTTCAGAGTACAAGGGCGTTTGGCGGCGATTTGAAATTTCTAAATTTGAAATTTGCAATTTAAAATTTGAAATTGTAAGTGACTATGCTCATCATCCCACGGAAATTGAAGCCACTTTGCAGGCAGCTACTGAAAAATTTAAGAATAAAAAAATCTGGCTGGTTTTCCAGCCCCATCAATATCAAAGAACATTTTATCTATTTTCAAGGTTCGTTAAAACCTTTGCTTTAGCGCAAAAAAAATTTAATGTGGCCAATCTTATTATCACTGACATTTATACGGTAGAAGGCCGGGAAAGCCAAACTATAAAAAATAAAGTAAACAGCCAAAAATTAGTTGAAGCAATCAATAAAAGTTGGGCAATTTATCTGCCGCAAAATCAGGTTTTAGATTATTTAGCAGCCAATTTGAAGGGCGGAGAAGTTATTATAATAATGGGCGCGGGAAATGTTTACAAATTGGCTGAAAGATTTTCCACAGGACTAAATTGACTAAAAATGGCTGGGGGAGTAAAATGAAATAATTTTTGAAAAATAAGAAAAGGTCAAGGTTAGGTAAAGAATTTATTATTATATTATGAGATTTTTTATAACGTTTATCGCCATCTTGGTCGTTGTAGTTGTTGTATTGTTGATAGTTAGGTCAAAAAAGAAGGGAGGCAAAGAAGTAATGACTAAACCAGAGAATCCAACCTCAAAAAATCCAACTCCACCTTCCCAACCCAGCAGCCAGATGTAGAATCTGCAAATTAATTTATTGGATGAATTTAGCAAAAAGGGGCCAAAGCCCCTTTTTGCGTATTTAAATTACACTCTTAAATTTAACTTGTATATTTTTTTTATTTTTTACTTGCGATTTCTTTTTTTATTATATCAATAAATTTGTCAGTTGCCATTTGTCCTAAATCGCCCTTGCCTCTTTGGCGAACAGCCACGGTTTTTGCTTTTATTTCCTTGTCGCCAACAATAAGCAAGTAGGGGATTTTTTGCATCTCACCCTCTCTTATTTTTTTACCAATGGTTTCATTCTCATCTTTCACCTGAAACCTGAAACCTGAAGCCTGAAACCTTTTGCCAATTTCTTGGGCATATTTTTTATGAGACGAGCTAATCGGTAAAATCCAGACCTGCTCCGGGGACAGCCATAAGGGCAAAGCGCCAGCATAGTGTTCTAACAAAACGCCAATAAACCTTTCAAAAGATCCAAACAAAACCCGATGCAAAACATAGGGCTTTTCTTTTTGTCCTTTTTCGTTGACAAAACTCATATCAAATCTTTGGGGCAAGTTGAAATCAAACTGCAAAGTGGAGCATTGCCATTCTCTTCCAAGACAATCCTTGATTTTGAAATCAAGCTTGGGACCGTAAAAAGCGGCCTCTCCTGCTTCTTCTTTGTAGTTGAAATTCATTTCTTTAGCCACTTCCCTTAAAACTTTCTGGGTCATTTTCCAGCCCTCGTCATCTCCGGCGTATTTTTCTTTGTTTTTTGGGTCTCTTAAAGAAAGATATACATTGAACTCTTTAAATCCAAAGGTTTTGAGCATGGAAGCGATAAACAGAGCTACTTTTTTTAGTTCTTCTTTGACCTGGTTTTTGGAGCAGACAATATGAGCGTCGTCTTGGGTAAAACCCCTTACTCTGGTTAAGCCAGAAAGCTCTCCTGACTTTTCATAGCGATACACGGTGCCGCATTCAGCCCAGCGAATAGGCAGGTCTCTATAGCTTTTGGGGCGTGAATTGTAAAGGATAATATGAAAAGGACAGTTCATCGGCTTTAACAGATATTCTTCTTTAACGTTTGGTTTTTTGTTTTCCTGAACTTCTTTCAGGGTTTGTCCGACTTCAAGGGGCGGATACATACTTTCGTTGTAAAAACCCCAGTGACCGGATGTTTCCCAAAGTTTTCTTGAGCCAATGTGAGGGGTTCGCACTAATTCGTAACCGTTTTTAAGGTGTTCTTGGTACCAATAATCTTCCATTATTCGCCAAAGCAAAGCGCCTTTTGGCTGCCACATTACTAAGCCCATGCCAACAGTCGGGTCAATCAAAAACAAATCAAGCTTTTGTCCCAATATCCGGTGGTCTCTTTTTTCCGCTTCTTCCTGCTGTTTTAAATAATCAGCCAGTTCTTTTTCCGTTTCAAAAGCTAAGCCGTAAATGCGGGTGAGCATTGCATTTTTTTCATCGCCCCGCCAGTAAGCGCCGGCAATTTTTGTTAATTTAAATGCCTTTGAATTTATTTCAGATGTTGACTTGATATGTGGACCCGCGCACAAGTCCACAAAATTTCCGCTTTCGTAAAGAGAGATGCTTTTCTCGTTAATTTTTTTAATTAGTTCTAATTTATATGGCTGGTCGGTGAAAATTTTTTTGGCTCGGGTTTGAGAGATGTCTTTTTTAATAAAAGTAATGTTTTGCGAAATCAATTCTCGCATTTTTGCTTCAATTTTTGGTAAATCATCTGGGGATAGCTTAAATTCCTGTTTTGAATTTTGGTTATTTGAATTTTGAATTTGTTTAGGATTTCGGATTTCGGATTTCGGATTTACGACTTTGATTTCTGAAAAATCAAAGTCGTAGTAAAATCCGTTATCAATGGCCGGGCCAATGCCAAATTTAACATTGGGATATAACTCTTGGATAGCTCCCATCATAATATGCGCTAAAGAATGCCGAACAGTCTCTATTGAATCTTCTTTTTTTAGGGAGCGAGGGCTGATTTTTTTTATTTTGTTGTTTTTGCATTGATTTTTGGGCATAGATATATTATTTTTTTCAGATACTTAATGGTTTAGGCCTCAAGAATTTCTTCCACTAATTGAGCGATGATTTTTGGTTCGCCGTCCCTTATGTCTTTTTTGCCGGTGATGAAAACAATTTTATTCTCCTGAAAAACAGCCGGGTTAGCTTCCAAAATAGACGGAAAAACCACCACCTCGGCTTTATCGGTTAAATCCTCTAATTGCAAAAAGAGCATTGGCTGGCCCTTTTTGGTGACGATTTTTTTTATGGAAGAAATAATCCCGCCAACTCTTATTGAATTATAGAAAACATTGTCTTTGAGTTCTCGCAAAGGTATTGTTTTGTCTCTTAGAATATTTTTCACTTCTTGCAAAGGATGAGACGAAATATAAAGGCCCAATAATTCTTTTTCCCAGAGCACTTTTTGCTGAGGACTGAGCGGCTGGGCCGAGGCAAATTTCATTTCAGGGGAATTGGCTTGGGAAAAACTAAATAAGCTTACCTGATGGTTATTTTTTGCCTTTCGTATTTCTCTGTTGAAATTTAGGATGTCTTCTAAATTAGTTAAAAGAACATTCCTTTCTTCAAATCTATCAAAGCCGCCTGATTTTATCAATGCTTCCAGCGATTTTTTGTTGAAGTCCTTGGAATCAAGCCGGCTGGCAAAATCAGAAAACGACTTAAATATTCCATTAACTTTTCTTTCATCTAAAATGCCATTGACAATGTTTTCCCCGACATTTTTAATCGCTAAAAGCCCGAAGCGGATTTTTTGGCCGTCAGGCGTTACTGAAAAATTGCGGAAACTTTCATTGATGTCTGGAGCCAATACCTCAATGCCCATTGTTTTACATTCGTCAATAACAAAAGCGATTTTTTCCACGTCGTTTTTTTCTGAGGTTAAAACAGCGGCCATAAATTCAACCGGGTAATGCGCTTTTAAAAAAGCGGTTTGCCAGGCAATCATTCCGTAAGCCACGGCATGGGACTTATTGAACGAGTAAGAAGCGTGCGGCTCTATCCATGAAAAAACCTTTTGCGCTATCTCTTTGGTAACATTATTTTTCAAGCAGCCCTCAATAAATTTTTCTTTTTGCGCATCAAGTAAGTCCTTTATTTTTTTGCCGATTGCTTTTCTCAGAATATCCGCCTCGCTTAAACTGAACCCGGCCAAGGTTTGGGCGATTTGCATAATTTGTTCCTGAAAAACCGGCAAACCGTAAGTATTCTTTAAAATATCCTTTAAAGAGAGATGAATGTATTCAATTTGTTTTTTCCCGTTTTTGCGCGCGATGTATTCGGGTATAAGTTCCATTGGCCCGGGTCGGTATAAAGCAATCATTGCCACAATATCGTCAAAACAAGTTGGCTTGAGTTCTTTTAAATACCGCTTAATTCCGCTACTTTCAAGTTGAAACACTGATGTTGTTTGTGCTTTTTGAAAAAGTTCCATTGTTTTTTGATCGGTCATCGGGATTTGCGATAAACTCAAGGATTCGCCTTTTACTTTGTAAATCCTTGCTAGGGTGTCTTCAATAATCGTTAAGTTTTTCAATCCCAGAAAGTCTATTTTCAAAAGCCCCAAGTCGTCAATTGAGTGCATCTCGTATTGAGTAATAATATTAGTGTCGTTTTGCGTGGGATGCTGTAATGGCACAATTTCATCAAGCGGTTGGTCAGCAATAATCACCCCGCAAGCATGAGTTGAGGCGTGCCGGGCCACGCCTTCCAATTTTTTAGCAATGTTAATCAATTTTTTTGCCTGTTCGTCGGTTTGGTAAACGGTGCGAAATTCCGCTACCCGCTCAAGGCATTGCTCTAAATTCAAGCCGAAAGGCACTAACTTGGCTAATTGGTCGCAAAAGCTATAGGGCAGCTGCATTGCCCGGCCTACATCCCTGATAACCGCTCGCGCGGCCATTGTGCCGAAAGTGATAATTTGCGCCACCTTGTCTTTGCCGTATTTTTCCGCTACATAATTTATTACCTCGTCTCGTCGCCTGTCGGTAAAATCCAAATCAATATCCGGCATTGAGACCCTAGATGGGTTTAAAAATCTTTCAAAGAGCAGGCCGTATTTTATTGGCTCAACCTCGGTGATATTTAACAAAAACGAAACTAATGACCCGGCAGATGAGCCCCGGCCCGGGCCACAGACAATCCTGTTTTGTTTTGCCCAGTTAACAAAGTCCTGCACAATAAGAAAATATGGAGCAAAGCCGGTATTTTTAATCACCGAAAGCTCGTAGTCCAACCGTTGCAATGCCTTTTCTTTATTTTCTATCTGAGCGATTTTTTTCTCCAAGCCCTCGTAAGATAATTTTTTTAAATACTCATTGGGGTCTTCTGAGTGCGGCGTTTGAAAAGAGGGTAGTTTTGTTTGGCCAAGTTTAAATTCAAAGTTGCACATCTCGGCAATTTTTTGCGTGTTTTCAATGGCATCTTTGGCTCCTAATTTTTCGCAGAATTCTGTTATTTCAGTAGAGCTTTTCATTGAAAAATCGCCGCCTTTCATTGTTAGCCGCTCCGGATCGTCGGATTTAGCGCCGGTGTTAATGAGCATTAAAATATCTTGGGCTTCAGCATCTTCTGGTTTTAAATAATGAATGTCATTGGTGGCAACCAAAGGAATGCCTAATTTTTTTGAAAAATCAATTAAAACAGCATTAGCCCTAATTTGTTCGGGAATGTTCGGGTGCTCTTGAATCTCTAAAAAGAAATTATCTTTCCCAAAGATTTGTTGATATTTCAAAGCTGATTCCTGGGCTTGTTCAATTTTGCCGATTGCCGCCAAATAAGGAACTTTACCTTTAACGCAAGCCGATAAACCAATTAACCCTTGCGAATGTTCAGCCAATAATTCGTCGTCAATTCGCGGCTTGTAATAAAAGCCGTCCAGCTGGGCCTTGGTAACTAATTTGACAAGATTTTTATAACCCTGTTCATTTTTCGCCAATAACACTAAATGATACCTTTTGTCGTCAATGTTAGGCCGTTTTTGGTCCATCCGCTCCAAAGCCATATAAACCTCAACTCCAATTATGGGTTTGACTCCGGCTTTTTTTGCTTTTTTGTAAAATTCTACCGCGCCATACAAAACGCCGTGGTCAGTGATAGCCACGGAGTCCATTCCTAATTTTTGAACATAACTAATAAGCTCGTCAATTTTCGGCAAACCGTCTAAGAGCGAATAATGAGTATGAACATGAAGGTGGGTAAATTTAGGCGGCATAACAAAACTAATTGAGGAGTCGGGGAGTTTTTCAATTATTCTATGGGCAAGTTTGGACGGGGTCAGACCCCTCAAAAACTGCATGCAAGATTTAAAAGGGGTCTGACCCCGTCCAAACTTGCATTCAGTTGTGAAAAACTCCCCGACTCCTCAACTAATTGATTATTTCTTTATAGTTTGTTTCGTTGAGATTAAATTTTCCTTTAATAATGGCTTTCTTGCAAATAAAATAATTGGCGATTTTTGTTTTTTCCAAAATAACATCTCCGCCGACAAAAATCCGCATAATATCCAAAGTGCCTTCAATAGATGTGCCGGTTAGGTCCAAATTTCCAGCTATCACGGCCTCTCGCAGATAGACATCGCCTTTTATTATCAGACCCGCTTGATAACTGTCATTGACTGTCATATTTCTTAAGAAAACATCCTTTTTAAACTGGGCTCGCGATAAGCTTACAAAACCCTCGGAGTGTAGATTATCTAAATTTAAAGAACCAGCCACCATTGCTTCTACAAAGTTAATGCCGCCTTCTATTTTTATGTCGCTGAACTCTAAATCTCCGTTTATTTGGGCTTCGCCTAAATAAAAAGAGCCGTGAATTTGGGCGGCATTTGCCTTAATGCCTTTTTTCAAAACCGTATTTTCTAAAGAAATACCGCTCAAAACAGTCGCCCCCTCTAAATTGAGGGTTTGTTCTATAACTCTTTTTTGCAAAGAAAGGCCGGGCAAAACCTTACCCATAAAATCAATGTCTCTTTCTTCAATGGCGGCAATGCGGATTTCTTCGTCAATGTCCGAATTGGTTAAAACATTGTTATCTTGCATAAAAATTTAGTAAAATGATTGCA
>CAYVXQ010000004.1:0-23368 GCA_964454625.1 uncultured Candidatus Saccharibacteria bacterium | reverse complement strand
GTTTTTTGTTATTTTAGGAAAATCATGATAAGATAAAAACAACAAGCAAAATATGAGCAAGCAGGAAATTGCTAAAAAAATTATACCGATTTTGAAAAAGCAAGGCGTGAAAAAGGCCGCTCTTTTTGGTTCTCAAGCCCGGGGCGATGCTAAAAAGAACAGCGATGTTGATTTATTGGTGAAGTTGCCAAAACGATTCGGGCTTTTTGAAATGGGCGGATTGAAAATGGATTTGGAAGAAGCTCTTAGCAAAAAAGTGGATTTGGTGGAATATTCAACAATTCACCCTTTTTTAAAAAAGCAAATATTAAAAGAGAAAATATCTATTTTATGAAAAAGAAAAGAGAGTTGATACTTTTTATTTCAGACATCATTGAAAGCATTGAAAGAATAGAAGGTTATACAGAAAAGATGAGCGAGGAGCAGTTTAGGGATAATGTTCAAATACAAGATGCTGTTTTTAGGAGATTTGAGATTATTGGCGAGGCAGTGAAAAATATCCCTTTTGTCCTAAGAGACCGTTTTCCCGATGTGCCCTGGAAAGATATTACTGGTATGCGAGATATTTTGATTCACGATTATTTCGGCGTAGATTCTAAGAGAGTATGGAAAACCGCTAAAAAAGATTTGCCGGTTTTTAAAAAAGAAATCAAAAAAGTTTATGATGAGCTTGGCGGGCAAGAGATATTGATAAAATAGAAATTATTGTAGGCGAAAAAAATTCCGCCTTGATTTATGAGGGCGGTTTTGTTTTGAAAAGGGTTAAAAAGTCGCGAATAATAGCTGTATTATATGAGGTTTTTTTATTTCACTAAAATATGCTATAATTTTTTAATGGATTTCATAAAATTGACAATTAAAGAAATTAAACAGGGTTTGCTTAAAAAAGATTTTTCAGCCCAAGAGCTTTGCGATTTTTATTTAAAGCAGATTCAAGAAAAAGAAAGAGACATAGCCGCTTTTTTGCAGGTTGATATTGACGGCGCCAAAAATCAGGCAAAAGCCATTGACGCAAAGATAGCCCAAGGCGAGGAATTGGAAAGTTTGGCGGGCATTCCTTGTGCCATAAAAGACGCAATTTTAGTTGAGGGGTTGAAATGCACAGCTGGCTCTTTGATTTTGGAGAATTATAAAGCGTCTTATGATGCTACCTGCATTGTCAAATTAAAAGCCCAGGGAGCGGTGATTTTAGGTAAGACCAATCTTGACGAGTTTGCCATGGGTTCTTCCACCGAGCATTCGGCTTTTAAAATTACTAAAAATCCGCATAATTTAGAAAATGTCCCGGGTGGCTCTTCGGGCGGTTCGGCCGCGGCGGTGGCGGCTGACGAGTGCGTATTTTCCTTGGGCTCTGACACCGGCGGCTCTATTCGCCAGCCAGCAAGCTTTTGCGGGGTTGTTGGTTTAAAACCCACTTATGGCGCTGTGTCGCGATACGGTTTGATTGCTTTTGCTTCGTCTTTAGACCAGATTGGGCCTTTTGCTAAAAGTGTTGAGGATGCCGAGATTGTTTTTAATGCTATTAAGGGCAAAGACCCTAAAGATTCAACTAACGTTGATTTAGAATTAAGAATCAAGAATCAAGAATTAAGAGGGATAGAGGGCTTAAAGATTGGCGTGCCCAAAGAGTATTTCGGCGAAGGGTTGGAAAAAGGAACAAGGGAGATTATTGAGAAGGCGATTAAAAGCACGGAGGCGGCTGGCGCTAAAATTGAAGAAATTTCTTTGCCGCATTCTGAATATGCCTTGTCTTGTTATTATTTAGTTGCCACTTCTGAGGCCAGCGCAAATTTAGCGCGTTTTGACGGCATTAAATATGGCTTAAGCAAACAAGGCGATGATTTATCAGATGTTTATTTTAAAAGCCGAGGCGATGGCTTTGGTCAGGAAGTAAAACGTCGCATAATGTTAGGCACTTTTGCTCTGTCTTCGGGTTATTACGACGTTTATTATCTTAAGGCACAGAAAGTGCGCGCCTTGATTAAAAATGATTTTATCAGCGCATTTAAGAAGGTTGATTTTATTTTCACGCCTGTTTCGCCTTTTCCAGCTTTTAAAATAGGAGAAAAGATTGACGACCCTTTAAAAATGTATCTTTCGGACATCCTTACTGTGCCGATAAATTTAGCTGGCGTGCCGGCATTATCCTTGCCTGTCGGCAAGGATGAACAATTGCCGGTGGGTTTGCAGATTATCGGCCGACATTTTGACGAAAGCGGAATTTTTCAAATTGCCAAACAATTAGAAAAAATAATTTACTAAAATGCTTCCTGCTATTTTTGCCACTACAACACCTGAATTAAACGCGGTTTGGCGCGGAATTAAACAAATTTTGCTGATTTTGTTGTCCCCCGACTTGCAGCATCAGCTCTGGCCACTGCAAATAATTTTTGTTGTGATGGCGCTGTTTTTTGGTTGGATGGTTGTTTATTATTCATTGAAAACCTCTTATTGGGACAATAAGGTTTTGGGCGATATGAAGAATTTTTTATTTCCTAAGATTTTTGAACGAAAGGCGCAATTAAGGAGATGGCAGAAAATTGAGAAGGGTCTGAAAAAAAATTACCAAGACCAATGGAAGCTGTCTTTAATTGATGCCGCTGGTTTTTTAGACGAAGTTCTGAAAAGTGCTGGTTACGGGGGCGCTAATTTGGAAGAGCGATTGCAGAAAGTTACGACAGATGATTTGTTAAACATTCAGGAGTTGATAAATGCCCAAAAAGTTTACTCAGACATTATGCGCGACCCTGACTATCGTTTAACTAAAGCAATGGCCCAAGATACCATCAATCAGATTGAATCGGCATTAAAAGAACTGGGCGTTTTGTGAGCCCCCGCACCAAACAAAGTTAGTTATAGTGTGGGAGCGATTTGCTTTTTTGAGTTTTTCATTTAGAATACAGACGGCCGTCATAAGCGGCTATTTATCGCGGGGGTTCAAGACAATTGTTTGTCTTGAACGGGCAATTTAGGCGAACGTCCCCGCGAGCCGTGAAAAATTGCCCAGGGTTTTCAAAAATTTATCGCGGGGTGGACTAATAGTAGGTTGTCAGGCTCATAACCTGAAGATTCCGGTGCAATTCCGGGCCCCGCAACAAATATTAGTTAGTAGTTAGTAGTTTGTAGCAGAATAAGAATTACGCCAAGGTAGCTCAACTGGTTAGAGCATTGCCCTCATAAAGCAGAGGTTGCGAGTTCGAGTCTCGCCCTTGGCACGGCAAAGGAGGTCTTGCAGCCAAAGAATTTCTGGGCCCGTGGAGAAGCTTGGAGTTCTCGATTCCCTGTCACGGAATAGATCGCCGGTTCAAATCCGGTCGGGCCCGCTAAATTGCCGATTTTGAGCTAAGACAAAATAGAGATGCCGAAACGAATGCTTAAACAAATCACCCAATCTTTGAAAGAGCTCTCTGAAAGAGGTTGGATTAGGTCTAATCGTAAACATAATATAGGAATCGGAAAGACCCTTGAAGACCATCTCGGAATCAAAGAGAATAATATTGCCCTGCCTGACTTTGGCGTGATGGAATTAAAATCTCAAAGAGTCAACATAACTTCAATGATGACATTGTTTACGAAGAGTCCAGATGGTATTACCAATGCTGAAATTAGAAAACGTTTTGGTTATCCCGATAAAGAATTTCCTAAAATTAAAATACTTCATCAAACCATATCTGGCGGTAAAAGAAACGCCATGGGTTTTTAGGCCATAATTAATGAAGGTCAAGGTAAGCTACTGATTCTTAAAAAAGGAAAACTTTTAGGGCATTACGACCTGGAGTTTCTAAGAAAAAAAGCTGTAGAGAAAATTGGAAACGGCTTGATATTAGTTCGTGCTGAAACAAAAAAATTGCGCGGGCATGAGTATTTTTACTATAAAGACGTTTATCTTCTAAAAGAAATTGACCCTACTAAATTTCTCGCTCATTCAAAATATGATATTCGCCTTGGCGTATATCACAGCGGCGCATTGGAAATGTCGTGCTTGATGAAGCCGATAGAATGTTAGATATGGGGTTTATCGGCGATATGCGCATTATCTTGGCTGAAATGTCCAAAACCCGTCAAACACTTTTGTTTTCAGCCACCATTTCATCGGAAGTTGAAAGGGTTATCGGAGAGTTTCTCAAAGCGCCAGTTCGTATTTCGGTTAAAATAGGGGATACCCCCAAAAACATTGAACAAGATATTGTTAAAGTTGTTCATGGTCATGACAAGTTAGATGTTTTGGTAAGCCTTTTAATCCAAAAAGAATTCAGCAAGGTGCTTATTTTTGGCCGGACTAAATTTGGGGTGGAAAAGCTTTCAAAAACACTGGTGCAGAAAGGGCTTAAGGCCGAATCAATCCACGGCAATAAAAACCATTCCAAGCGCCAAAGCGCTTTGAATATGTTTAGAAGCAATCGCATTCAAATTTTAGTGGCTACGGACGTGGCCGCCCGCGGCCTTGATATTGCTGACATCAGCCATGTTATCAACTATGACCTGCCCGCCACCTTTGACGACTATATCCATCGCATTGGCCGCACCGGCCGGGGCGACAAGCGCGGCAAGGCCTTAACTTTTATCGTCTAAAAACAGCCCTCAAAAAGAGCTGTTTTTTTTGTGGATTTCCACAGTTGTTTTTGCTTTGAAATTAAGGTAAAATAAAGTAATGTAGGCGGTGATAAAGCGGCCGCCGAGATTTTAATTTTTATGATTTTATGATGCTGGACATAGAAAAAATCAAACAAGAGGCCAAGGAGGCCTTATCTAAAATCACCAATAATGAGGAAGCGCGGGAGCTTTTCCGTAAGTATTTGGGCAAGAATGGCGAGGTGGCCAAGGTTTTTTCGTCTTTAAAGGATATAGCCGAGCAGGAACGTCAAGCCATTGGCAAAGAAGCCAATATTCTCAAAAAAGAAATTGAGCGGATGTTGACAGAAAAAAGAGAATTTTTAAAGCAAGAATTTCAACATTTGGAAATGGCTGGTGAAAGAATTGATGTGACGCGGCAGGGCATAGAACCATTAATGGGTCATCTGCATCCTTTGACTTTGGTTCAGCGAGAGGTGGGGGATATTTTTCAATCAATGGGCTTTGAAATTGTCCAAGGTCCGGAAATGGAAACCGAGTGGTATAATTTTGACGCTTTAAATATGCCTAAAGACCATCCGGTGAGGGAAATGCAGGACTCATTTTGGCTACGCCAAAATGAGTTAAAAGTTAAAAGTGAAAAATTAAAAGTTAAGAAAAAATCGCAAAAAATGCTGATGCGCACGCAGACGAGCGCGGTGCAGGTGCGCTATATGGAAAAGCATACCCCGCCTTTGCGGATTATCGCTCCGGGCAGGATTTTTCGCAATGAAGCCACTGACGCCACCCACGAATGCCAGTTTTATCAGGTGGAGGGTTTGATGGTTGATAAAGATATTTCTGTTGCTAATTTCAAAGCGATTATTGAGGACTTTTTGGAAAGGTTTTTTCAGACCGACATTGACATTCGTCTGCGCCCGAGTTTTTTTCCGTTCACTGAGCCAAGTTTTGAGATTGACGCAAAAAGGAAGAGAGGAAAATGGTTGGAGTTGATGGGGGCTGGTATGGTCAATCAAAATGTTTTTTTGGCGGCTGGCTACCCTCGCAATAAATATCAGGGGTTTGCTTTTGGCGTTGGTTTGGACCGCTTGGCAATGCTCAAATACAACATCAATGAAATCCGGCTTTTTTACCAAAACGATTTAAGATTTCTTAATCAATTCTAAAGTTTTATGAAGTATTCCTATAATTGGCTTAAAGATTATATCGCGGGCAAGATGCCTGAACCCAAGAAATTGGCCGAGGTTTTAATGGGCCGCAGTTTTGAAATTGACTCTGTGGAAAAGAAGGGCGAGGATTGGGTTTTGGATATCAAGGTGTTGAGCAATCGGGCGGCTGATTGTCTGTCGCACATTGGTATTGCCCGGGAAATTGCGGCTGTAACCAATTGTAAATTTCAAACCTTCGTCCCGAGCTCAGGTCGAGGGATTGCAAATTTTAAATTACAAGAGAATAAAAATTTTAACGCAAAAGATTTTGTAAATGTGCGCATTGAAGATAAAAAGGATTGTTCGCGCTATACTGCTTCGGTTATTTTGGGGGTAAAAGTAGGGGATTCGCCCCAATGGCTTAAGACAAGATTGAAGGCCTGCGGCTTGCAATCCATTAACAATATTGTTGATATAACAAACTATGTGATGTTGGAAATGGGTCAACCTCTCCACGCCTTTGATTTAAATAAAATCAAAGGCGTGGAAATTCGAAATCCGAAATCCGAAATCCTAAACAAATCCAAAATCCAAAATTCAAAAATACAAAAAAGGACAATAATTATTAGGCGGGCAAAGAGAGGGGAGTATATCAAGACGTTTGATAAAGAAAAAACAAATATAGTTTTGGATGAAAATATTTTGGTTATCGCTGATGAAAATAAACCAGTTGCCATTGCCGGTATTAAAGGCGGGGCAGAGACCGGTATTGGTAAAGACACTAAAGATATTATTATTGAAGCGGCTAATTTTAATCCGGTATTAATTCGCCGCGCTTCGCAAAAGATAAAAATCAGAACTGATGCTTCGTGGCGCTTTGAAAACGGCCTTGACTTGCGTTTGATTGATTTGGCGCAAAAAAGAGTTTGTTATTTAATCCAACAAATAGCCAAAGGAGAAATAGTCAATGGTTTAGCGGATGTTTCCGTGCCCTTGCCCAAACCCAAAAATATCCGTCTCAATCCGGCTCATCTTAATAGTTTGTTGGGCGCTTCAATAGCAAAATCCGTTGCGTTGAAAATTTTACAGAGTTTGGGCTGCCGCATTCTTAAAACTGGAGCTGATTGTTTAATAATAGAAGCGCCCAGCCATCGTTTGGACTTAAAAACGCCCGAGGACTTAATTGAAGAAATCGGTCGGGTGTGGGGTTATGAAAAATTGCCAAAGACATTTCCAGTTGTTGCCCTGAATGTTCCCTTGAAAAATAAAGATTTATTTTTTGAAAATAAAGCCAAGGATATTTTGGCTTCTTTGGGTTTTTGCGAGGCATACAACCACACTTTTATCGGCGAAAAAGAAAAAGCGACTTTTGGTTATCAGGACAATGAGTTGTTGGAAATCGCCAATCCGGTGAGCGAACTTAATAAATTTTTGCGGCCGAATTTAATGACCCATTTATTAAAAAATGTTAAAGAGAATTTAAAAAATTTCAGCGAGGTTAAAATGTTTGAAATAGGCAAGGTTTTTTCTAAAAAATTGGGACAGCAGGAAAAATTGCATTTGGGATTAGTAATGGCCGGCAAAAAGCAGGCAAGCGAAATGTTTTTTTCAGCCAAGGGCGTTATAGAAGCGCTCTTAGCTGAACTTGGAGTAAATAACTTTACTTTTACTGAAATATTGAACCCGGTCGCCCCGGTTTTATTGGAAAGATTGGGCATTAAAGAAAAAGTTGTTTTGGCTGAAATTAACTTTGAGCAAATTTTAGAGCGGGCGAACGAGCAAAAAAAATACCAGCCCATTTCAATTTACCCGGCTTCTTTGCGCGACATTGCTGTTTTAGCGCCTCAAGAAACTAAAGCCGAAGATGTGTTGCAAGCGATTAAATTGGCTGGGGGCAAACTGTTGGTTGAGGTTGAGCTGTTTGATATTTATAGCGGCGCTAATTTGCCTGAAGGCAAAAAGAATTTGGCTTTTCATCTAACCTATCAGTCAAATGAGAAAACCTTGTTAACCAACGAAGTGGACGAAATCCAGCAAAAAATTTTCAGCGCCTTTGAAACCCGCGGCTGGCAAGTAAGAAAATAGTTTATGGCAACAAATCACAAAATTATAATTGGAAACTGTATGAGTATGGAAGAGGTCCCGGACGGAACAGTCCACTTAATGGTAACATCGCCGCCATACTTTAACGCCCCTTTTGATTATAAGGGATTATTTAAGGATTATAGCCAATATCTTGGTGTGTTAAAAAATTTTGCTAAAGAAACATTTAGGGTTTTACAAGAAGGGAGAATTGCTGTTTTAAATATTGATGATATGTTGATTGATGGCGAAAAATTTCCAATTGTTGCTGACGCAACAAAAATTTTTCAAGAAGCCGGTTTTAGATATAGAGATAGAATCATTTGGAAAAAACCGGATGGATATTTGAGAATTAGTCGCCGTAGTGGTGTAATGCTTCAAAATCCTTATCCGATGTATTTTTATCCCGACAACTTGCTTGAAACCATTGTTATTCTTCAAAAGGGGAAATTTGACTATCGTTCAATTTCTAAAGAAGTTCGTGAAACTTCAAAGGTTGATACAAAAGAATTTTCAGATAAAAAATGGTATATGACGCTTTGGGAAATGAATAATGTAATGCCTGGCTCGCCATTGGAAAAGGGCATTGCGGCTTTTCCTGAAGAATTACCATATCGCGCGATTAAACTTTTTTCCTATAAAGGCGAAACTGTATTGGATCCATTTGTCGGTAGTGGCACAACAATGAAAAAAGCGCGAGAGTTAGGCAGAAATAGCATTGGTATTGAAATAAAAAAATCGCTTGTTCCAATTATCAAAAAAAAATTAGGTTTCGGCAGTGGGCAAGATACTTTTTTTGTGGACCAAAATGATAAATTAGAAGTTATTTATCGCAAAGTAGGCAAATATGGACCTATTCGCTAAAATTAAAGGAATAAAATATAATCCGACTCTTTGTCGGGGGTTGGGAGTTTTTGACTATAAAGATTTTGAAAAGATCTTGTCTTCTCGCTCTGCATTTATATTAAGTATAGATAAAGAAAAGCAAGTTGCGATAAGTCGGTGGGTTTCAGCAAAGCGTAGCCGCTCTTATCCTTATGGCAGAGTTTATGATACATTGGGTTTTTCTGGTAAAAAAATAACAATAATTCCAGTTTTTAAGGAGGAGGGGAGGGACGGCGATCGAGATTTTTTGCAATGGGATACTATTTCATTAATGAGTTTACTGGGAGTGTATGTCATTGTCGCCTATTTTAATAATGCTCAAAGAAGTAAAAGATATGAATACAAGATTACAAATCAGAAATTTGATACTGACTACATAAAAGAACAAATTAAAAACATTCTTTTTTATCAGTCAGATGCTTTACATTGGAATTTGGCGCATATTGATAAAGTTGGGCAAATCGGGCAGAAGGCATTAGGGGCCTATGCTAAAATTTTTAAAAAATTAAAAATAGAGATGCATTCATATCAAAGTGCGGAAAAAAGAATTAACGAGATTTTGAAGGGTAAAGATGAGTTTATGAATTTGTCGCGCATGTTGGCAGAAAAGGCGCAAAAGCGGGAACAAAAAACGCGTCAGCCAAAAGAAAACTTATCAGGCACAAAAGCGGCGATTACAATACAAAATTATTTAGGCGGTTATTATTATTTTACAGTTGATGAGGTTAGAATAAAGGGGCGCGATATTTTTTTAGTAGAAGGCAAGAATACAAAGCACGGTGTTTTACCACCCAAAGGAGATATTATAGATGGAGTAGTAAGAATGATACTGTTTACTAATCTGAAAGATGTTTATTTCAAAAATAAGAAGTATAACGCGACGACTATTTTAAAGTTAACCGTTGAGAGTGGCGGCTATAATGAAAAAAATCTTTCAGCAAGGCAAAAGGAATTTATTTATAAGTTAAAAAAAGAAGCAAAAGAAAATAATTTCAAGATAGATTTACAATAATTATTATTATTTATGGAACAAACTTTTCAAGTTTTAATCTCAGTAGATGGATCAAAACTTCGTTCGCAACGAAAAGACCTGGGCATTCCTTTTTGTTTGGAAAGGGCAATTCAAAACGAATTTGGCTGGCTTTATGAAAGCGGAATATATTTGGATAAAATTTGCAAACGCAAACAGTGCTGTCAGAAAACAGATAAAAGAAGTGGGCGATGATATTATCTAACGGATATTTTTTCGTTGCTCAAACAAAATTGTAAAAATAATATGACAGAAGAAAACAAAGAAAAAGAAAAAACAAAAAAGAAGTCGGATTACACGGCCGAAGATATTTATGTTTTAGAGGGGTTGGAGCCGGTTAGAAAACGTCCCGGTATGTACATTGGCTCAACCGGGGTTGACGGCCTGCATCATTTAGTTCATGAAGTGCTTGACAACGCAATTGACGAGGCCATGGCTGGCTATGCCAATGAAATTACCGTTGTTTTATTGCCGGACAATCGGGTGAGATGCACTGATAACGGTCGGGGCATTCCCGTTGAAACGCATACTCAAACAGGCAAGTCGGCTTTAGAAACAGTGATGACAACCCTTCATGCCGGTGGCAAGTTCGGCAGCGAGGCATATAAGGTGTCGGGAGGGCTTCATGGCGTGGGCGTTTCAGTGGTTTGCGCTTTAAGTAAGTATATGAAGGCCGAAGTTTGCCGAGACGGCGGGCTTTATGTTCAGGAATATTCTAAGGGCGTGCCCAAAGCCAAAGTTAAAAAAATTGACTCTTGCAAGGGAACTGGCACCACGGTAATTTTTGAACCAGACGACGAAATTTTCAAAGACAAAGATGCCAAGTTTAACTTAAAACGGATTCTAACTCACGTGCGCCATCAGGCATATCTGACGCCTAAAGTAAAAATAACAGTAAAAGACGAAACGGTTTTGCCGGTTTTTTCTTATACTTTTTATTTTGAGGGCGGCCTAAAATCATACCTTCGTTATCTATTAGGCGATAATGAGCCAAAACATGAAAATCCTTTTTATTGCAAAACCGAAAGAGACGGCATTGTGGTGGAAACGGTTTTGCAGTATGCCAAAGAAATAGAATGCTTTGAAGAGAGCTTTGCTAATAATATCAGTACAGGCGAAGGAGGTATGCATTTAACCGGTTTCAGAACCGCTTTAACCAGGGTTATCAACGACTATGCCAGAAAAAACAGCTACCTCAAGGAAAAAGACGAAAATTTATTGGGCAATGATATGAGAGAGGGCTTGGTGGCTGTGGTCTCGGTAAAATTAAGAGAGCCGCAGTTTGAAGGTCAAACCAAGGCAAAATTAGGCAACCCTGAAGCAAAAATAGCTGTTGAGGGCGTGTTTGGCGAGGCGTTTGGCGATTATCTTGAAAAAAATCCTTCGGATGCGCGCCTTATTGTGGAGAATTGTTTGCTATCAGCAAGGGCAAGAAAAGCAGCCAAAGCGGCCCGCACTACAATTTTAAGAAAAGGCGTTTTAGACGGATTAACCCTGCCGGGCAAATTGTCTGATTGCCGTTCTAAAGACGCCACTGAATCAGAGTTGTATATTGTGGAAGGTGATTCAGCTGGCGGCTCAAGCCGTCAAGCTCGCGATAGCCGCTTTCAAGCCATCTTGCCTCTACGTGGTAAAATTTTAAATGTAGAAAAAGCCCGGCTGGACCGTTTGCTTGACTCTCAGGAAATAAAATCATTGATTATTGCTTTGGGCACATCCATTGCCCAGGATTTTGACATTAGCAAGCTTCGCTATCACCGTATTATTATAATGAGCGATGCGGATGTTGACGGGGCCCATATTAGAACTTTGCTATTAACTTTGTTTTATAGGCATTTTAGAGAAGTGGTTGAAAAAGGGTATTTATACATTGCCCAACCGCCGTTTTATAAAATTCAAGCGAATAAAAAAGTAGAATATGCTTACACGGACATGGATAAAGAGGAAATTTTAGCCGAGTTTAAAAAAACAAAGAAAAAAATCAGCGATAAAGATTCGGCTGTTAAAAAAGCCGCGGTTGAAGCGGCTGTGGTAGAGCAGGTTGAAATGCCAAGCGAGGAAAGTGAAAAGAGCGGCAAGATAGCCGGCGTTAATATCCAGCGCTATAAGGGCTTGGGCGAGATGAACCCTGAGGAATTATGGGAAACAACAATGAATCCAGAGAATCGCGTTTTACTGCAAGTCACCATTGACGACGGCAAAGAAGCCGACCATATCTTTGACACCCTAATGGGCTCGGAGGTTGCCCCCCGTAAAAAATTTATTCAGGTTCACGCCAAGCAAGTGAAAAATTTGGATATTTAGCAGAAAAGATTGACGAAAATGGCAAGCAGAAAATATTTTTTCAATTAAAATAAATGGACAACAAAAGACAAAATAACTACGCGTTTATTGACAGCCAAAATTTAAATTTAGGAGTTTTAGCTTTGGGATGGAAATTGGACTTTAAGAAATTTAGAGTTTATCTAGAAGATAAATATGGAGTTAGCAAAGCGTTTATTTTTATTGGTTATGTTGAAGGAAACCAGCTTTTGTATACGGCCTTGCAAAAATTTGGGTATATTGTTATTTTTAAACCAACTTTAACTTACGAAAAAAATGGAGAAATGCACACAAAGGGGAATGTTGACGCAGATTTAGTGTTACACACTATGATAGAATATCAGAATTATAACAAAGCTGTTATTGTTTCTGGAGATGGCGATTTTCATTGTTTAATAGAATATTGACAAGACAATAATAAGCTATTAAAAGTTATAGTGCCGAACTGGAACAGATATTCTTCGTTATTGCGGAAGTTTATCAAGAATATGGCTTTTATGAATTTACTGCGAGAGAAGTTGCAATATACGAAAAAACCCATTTAAGGACAGAACCTTAAAGGGTTTTTTCAAATGAAGAGGGGCATTAACCTTCGGACAAACCTTAGGTGTGTCCCCTCATCGTGATGGCTCAATGATAGTATTTTATAATGAGTTGTCAAGAGGTTTGACTTCTATATGATAACTAAAAATTTTGCGGGTAAAAAAATAATTATTCGCTCGCTGATGGCCAAGGATTTAAAGTCGCCTGAGAAATTTCAGGATTTTGTCAATTCCTTAGTTGAAGAGAAGGCAATGATTTTAATAAACTCTAAAAAGAGTAAAAAAGATGAACAGGAATGGCTTAAAGAGTCGCTTCAAGAAATAAGAAAGGATAAAGGAGTGCGCTTAGTTGCTGAAAGTAATGGTGAAATTGTTGGCAATAGTGGCATTACCTTACTCAAAGAGAGTAAAAATCATATTGGCGAATTTGGCATTTCTATTAAAAATGGTTATCGGAGAATTGGTTTGGGAAAGTTTTTGATGGCGGAAGTAATCAAATCAGCCCGCAAGAAATTCGGTAAAAAATTAAAAATTATCCGGTTGAGCGTGTATCGGGGCAATCAGTCGGCTCTGGCGCTTTATCAGAAAATGGGCTTTAAGCAGGTTGCCGTGATTCCTAAACAAGTGCAGCATAAAGGTAAGTTGATTGATGAGTTGATAATGCTGAAATATCTTTGCTCAATTGACAAAAGCTAAAAAAGGGGTATATTAAAACAATAGCCCAATGCGGGTTTTTTAAATAAGAGCGCGAAAATGACTATAACAGAAAAAATTAAATTGTTTTTTAAAGAGGTTTGGACCGAGTCCAAGAAGGTTGACTGGCCAAGCCGTCAACAAACCCTGCGCTATACAATTTTAGTCATAGGCATTTCAGCCGGCGTGGCTATTTTTTTGGGTGCTTTAGATTTTATTTTTGTAAGCATTTTATCTAAATTCATAATTTAAGTATATGAAACAAAAGATGCAACAGGGCCGGAATTGGTATGTGTTGCATACTTATCCCGGCGAAGAAGAAGCGGTAGCCAGAAACCTTAAGCAAAGGATTGAAAGTTTGGGTATGGAAGATAAGATATTTAATGTTATGGTGCCTAAAGAAAAAAAGATAAAGATTAAAAATAGCAAGCGCAAAGTCATTGAAGAGCGAATTTATCCGGGTTATGTTTTTGTGGAGATGATTGTTACTGATGATTCGTGGTATGTGGCTCGTAATACGCCTCGGGTTACTGGTTTTATCGGAGCGGGCACCACGCCAATTCCTGTTTCATTGAGCGAAATTGATGTTTTGAAAAAGCGGATAGGAGTTGTGGACCCACAATATCAAATTGATGTTTCTTTGGGCGCTTTAGTAAAGATTATTGACGGTCATTTCAAGGATTTTGAGGGTAAAATTTCCGAAATTGACAAAGAACGGGGCAAATTAAAGGTTTTAGTGAACATTTTTGGCAGGGATACTCCGGTTGAAATGGATTCACTTCAAGTTAAAAAATTGTAAATTTATGGCAAAAAAAATAAAAGCAGTGGTTAGGTTGCATATTAAAGCCGGCAAAGCGACTCCGGCTCCGCCAATCGGGCCGGCTTTAGCGCAGCACGGTTTAAATATCGGGGAGTTTTGCAAACAATTTAACGATGCTTCCCGAAGTCAAGAGGGCTTTACCCTGCCATCGGTCATAACCATTTATGAAGACCGCAGCTTTGACTTTAAGTTAAAAGCCCCGATTACTTCCCAGCTTATTAAAAAAGAGGTAGGCATTGAAAAGGGCTCGGGCGAACCCAACAAGAAAAAGATTGGCAAAATTACTCAGGCCCAGCTAAGAAAAGTTGCTCAACAAAAGATTCAGGATTTAAACACCGCTGACATTGAAAAGGCAATGAAGGTGGTGGCTGGCACAGCTAAAAGTATGGGGCTTGAAATCAGTTAATTGATTTTCGTAATGACTTTTCGGGATGGTTGCAGTAGGTATAGTTTTGCAACCGTCTCTTTTTTTATTGAATAAAATTTGTTATTATAAATAAAACTTATGCAGAAATTGTCAAAAGGCAAATTTATTGTTATTGAGGGCTTGGACGGCTCTGGTAAATCAACTCAAACCAAGCTGCTGGCTGAATATCTAAAGAAAAATGGTTATGAAGTTGTAAAAATTGATTTTCCTCAGCACGGATTGCCTTCTTCTTATTTAGTGGATGAGTATTTGAGGGGCAAATATGGAGCCGCTGAAACGGTTGGGCCTTATAGAGCGTCTATTTTTTACGCGATTGACCGCTATGACGCCAGTTTTAAAATCAGGCAGTGGCTTAACCAAGGAAAAGCGGTGATAGCCGACCGCTATCTAACTTCCAACATTGGTCATCAGGGCGGGAAAATAAACAATAAAAGCGAGAGATCTGAATATGTGAATTGGCTTTACGACTTAGAATATAGAATTTTGGGCATACCCAAGCCCGATATTACAATTATTTTGAAGACCAACCCGGATATAACTTTAAAGTTAGCCCATAAAATCACTGACCGAGAAAAGTTGTCTAAAAGAAAGGCCTATTTGGGCGATAAGAAAAGAGATATTCACGAAAAAGACAAAAAACATTTAGTCAATGCTTTAAAGTCGTACTTATGGGCGGCTAAAGAATTTCCCAAGGACTTTAAGGTAGTAGAGTGTGTAAAAGAAGGTAAATTATTGCCGCCAAACGAGATTGCTAAAATGGTTGTTAAAACATTGCAACCTGTATTGAAAAAATAATTTTCAAATTTTTAATTGAGGGGTCGCAATGCTTTCATCGCAACGAAAAAGTAAGTTGGCAGGGGTCAGACCCCCCAAAAACTGCATGCAAGATTTAAAGGGGGTCTGACCCCTGCCAACTTGCATGCAGAATAATAAAAAAAACATTGCGACCCCTCAAATTTTAATTATGACTTGCAAACAATTAGCCAAAATCATTGACCATACAAACATTGAGCACAAAGCTACAGCTAAAGATATTAAACGAACTTGTCAGGAAGCCAAGCGATATGGTTTTCGTGGCGTTGATGTTAATCCGCAATGGGTTGATTTGGTGAAAAGAGAATTAAACGGCACCGACATTAAGGTTGTGGTTTTAATTGATCCGCCAATGGGCTTGAGCGCGCATTCCAAAAGAGTGGAAGTATGCAAACAAGCCAAAAAAGACGGCTCTGACGAGTTGGATGTGGTTATTAACGTGATTGATGTTAAATATGAGAGGTATGACGATGTTTTAGATGATTTGCAAGAGCTATGTAAAATACTGCCTGTTAAAGTCATTATTGGTTCGGGGTATCTTACTGACGAAGAGATTAAGATGGCTTGCGGACTCGCTAAAAAAGCCGGAGCATTTTGCGTTAAAACCGCCACAGAAAAAGACCCGTTAGACCGACTTGAACTAAAAGAAAAGGCGCGGCATCTTGGTATTATGAAAAAATCAGCACCCGGCCTTAAAATAAAGGCCTCAGCTAAAATACAGACATACAAAAATGCAATGATGATGATAGAGGCGGGGGCTGATATTATCGGCACAAGCAGTAGCATTAAAATAATGCAGGGATGTAAGGCGAGTCAGAGACGAGGGACTGACTAAATTATTCTAATTATTCTAATTATTCTAATTATTCTAATTATTCTAATTGCTCTAATTATTTTAAATAATGACCAAACCCTAATACCAAAAACTATAAACTATAAACTATAAACTATGTTTTGGGCATTGGGCATTGGGATTTATTTAGATTAATTAGATTAATTAGAATAATTAGGTTAATTAGGTTAATTTTTATGGACTATAAGCCAACAATCGGGCTTGAAATACATATTGAATTGAACACCATGTCCAAGATGTTTTGCACTTGCCCTAATGAGTCAGCGGCGGCCGAGCCAAATAAAAATATCTGTCCGACCTGTTCAGGGCAGCCGGGCACCTTACCGGCGATAAACAGTGAAGCGGTAAAAAAAATAATTAAAACCGGCTTGGCTTTGCATTGTCAAGTGGCTAGGAGCACTTTTTTTGAAAGAAAAAATTATTTTTATCCGGATTTACCCAAGGGGTATCAGATAAGTCAATACCAAGCGCCGCTATCTAAAAACGGCTACGTTGATATTCGTATCCCCGATAAAGATGGCGAGGTAGAAAAATCCGAAATCCTAAATTCTAAATCCGAAACAAATCTTAATGGCCAAAATTTAAAATTTAAAGTGAAGCGGATAAGAATAGAGAGAGTTCATTTAGAAGAGGACGCTGGAAAATTGCTTCATCCCGAGGGAACAGATTATTCTTTAGTTGATTTGAACAGAGCGGGGATTCCGCTGATGGAATTAGTTACTGAGCCCGACATTCATTCTTCTGGCGAAGCCGCGGAATTTGTTAAGGAATTGCAGCTGATTTTACGTTATTTGGGTGTTTCAGGAGCCAATATGGAAAAAGGCGAAATGCGGGCTGAGGTTAATATCTCTTTGGCAAAAGATGGCGAGCCCTTGGGCACAAAAGTGGAGGTAAAGAATTTGAATTCTATTAAAGCAGTGGAAAAATCCATTGAGTATGAAACAAAACGGCAATCAGAAATTTTAAACAATGCCGAAAAAGTTATTCAAGAAACCCGCGGCTGGGATGACAAGAAAGAAACCACCTTTTTACAAAGAAACAAAGAATCGGCCAATGATTACCGCTATTTTCCCGAGCCGGATTTGCCTGTTTTACAATTTAGCCAAGAATTTTTAGACATAGTTAAAAATAATATTCCTGAATTGCCCGAGGAGAAACGACAAAGGTTTATTAGAGAATATCATTTAACCAAAAAAGAGATAGAGCTTTATGTTCACCAGCGCGATTTGGGCAGTTATTTTGAAAAGGTGGTTTCCGAGCTGACAAATTGGGTGAAGGAAAAATACGCCAGCGGTTTGTCGCAAGAGGAGTTTCAAAAATTGATAAAATTGACCTCCAATTATATCTCAACCGACTTGCAGGCCCTGTTAAATGAAAAGGGGATTGAGGATTTCAGCGAGGCCAAGTTTAAAATTACCCCGGAGAATTTTGCGGAGTTTTTATGCCTGCTTTATTTGGGCGAGATTTCCAGTAAAATTGCCAAAATGTTGCTTCCAGAAATGTTTTTAAACGGTGGAGACCCGTCGCAGATTATTACTGATAAAGGCTGGCAAATGGTTTCTGATGAGGCCGAAATAGAAAAAGCGGCCCAAGAAATTATAACCAACAATTCTAAGGCGGTTGAGGATTATAAAAAAGGCAAAAGCGCTTCTTTGCAATTTCTTATTGGCCAGATAATGGCAAAAACAAAAGGAAAAGCCAGTCCCGGTCTTGCCAAAGAAATTTTAGAGAAAATGCTAAAATAATTATTTAATTTTTGATAATGTTTAAAAATTAAGATTTAAAAATTATTTAAAAATTAAAAATTAAAAATTAAAAATTGCGCAAAGTATTCGTATCTTCAATAGCCCCATTTTATAAGAATTTTGTTAGAGCCAGCTTGGAGAAATTTTCTGTGCCGGCTTTTAATTTGAGAATTTTAACTTTTGATTCAGCGCGAGCGCTTTTTAAAGCCGCTAAAAAATGCCGGACTAATTTGTTTATCATAGAATTAGCACAATCGGAAATGAACTACACCAAACAAAGCCCTAAATACTTTAGCAAAAACATATTGAAAGCCGCTGAAGCGGAAGATTATAAAGAGCAAATTTTTTTGCAGGCCGACCATTTTAGACCTAATGCCAACTTAGAAAAACTAATTAAAAAATCAATTAAAGCCGGTTTTTATAATATTGACATTGATTGTTCGTCCTTGTCTTTATCAGAAAACATTAAGGAGACAAATTATTACATTGAATTTATAAAAAAATGCCAGCCAAAGGGTCTTGAAATAAACATCGGGGGTGAATTAGGGGATATAGGCAGCAGCAATACCAGAGCAGAGGAATTGGAGGAGTTTTTGCAAAAAGTGAAGGGCATTAACAAGGTAGCAGTGCAAACCGGCACAGTCCACGGCAAAGGAGGAGCGATTGATTGGCAATTAGTGCAAAATTTATCGCAGATTGCTAAAAAATATGGCTTGGCTGGCATTGTCCAGCATGGCGCTTCAACTTTAAGCGAAGCGGATTTGCGAAGATTGCCTCAGTGCGGGGTTCGCGAGGTTCATTTAGCCACGAAAATAATGCAGACGATTTTAGAACACCCCTCTTTTCCTTATAAAATAAGTAAACAGGAGATAGGAGCTTTTAAGGATAAGATTAATAAGATTCCTCAGGCAGTAAAAAACAAGATAATGGAAGCGGTTGAAGAAAAATTTCTTTATTTTTTCAACTGTCTTAAATCCTGACGAGCTTACGGGGGAACGTCCCCCGTAAAATTTTTTATTAGATTGGCAGCTTGGCGGGGGCTTTTTAGCCAGATAATCCGTTTGTCTTTTTTAAACCAAGCGAGCTGTCTCTTGGCAAGCTGAGTCGTATGCAAAGAGATGAGGGCAGCGAGCTCCTTTTTTCTTTTATTTCTGAACTTAACTAAGTTAAGTTCTGAACTTAACTTAGTTAAGTTCAGAGAATTCTGCCATTCGGAGTAGCCGATGGTGTTTTTTAAGACACTAGTCCAACCGTATTTTTTAACTAAATCTTTAACCTCTTTTTCAAGCCCTTTTTTTAACATTTGGTTAACTCGTTTTTCAATGTTTTGCCGTAATTTTTCTTTGGAAATTTCCAGGCCTATTTGCAAAACATCAAAGAGCGGTTTACCTTGGCTTTTTTGCGAAAATTTTTTGCCAGCCAAACAAACCTCTAAAGCGCGCACCAATCGTCTTTTATTTTTTGCGTCAATAACTTTGGCGGCTTGGGGGTCAAGTTTTTTTAAGGTTGCGAGTAATTTTTTTTCTGTTTGTTTTTCTAATTTACAGCGCAAAATTTTATTTGGTTTAACTTTGGGAATTTGCAGATTATCAACAATTGCTGTTAGATATAAACCAGTGCCGCCGACGAGAAAAGGAACTTTGCCTTGTTTTTGAATGTTTTTTATTGCTTTAATCGCTATTTTTTTGTATTGCGCCACGGTAAATTCTTGATTTGGCTTGACAATATCAATTAAAAGTGCTTTACTCTTATTAGTTCCTATGTCCATACCGCGATAAATCTGCCGGGAGTCAGCTGAAATAATCGCGCCGTTAAATTCAGCGGCTAATTTTTCAGCCAAGGCGGATTTACCCGAAGCGGTTGGACCTAAAATAACAATAAGAAGTTTTTTTGACATTTTTTTATTTGGAGGTGAATAAAATGAATGAGTCCTTTACCACGTTCTCTACCGCTCAAAGAATGGCGCGAATGCATTGGGAATCGGGCTATGAATTAGGATTTAAGAAGGGTAAAGAAAAAACTTATGCAGAAATTGAGCAAAACATTCGCGAGATTTTTGCGCAAGTTTTGTTTGAGAAGCCATCGCAAAGGCAGATTATAGAGCGTATGGTTTTTCATTTTGAACGGCGCATTGGTATGAATGTTGCGCCGGATATCAATGCATCAGAGCAGGTTGCGTAAAACTTTTTCTCGTTTTTTTTTCTCCTCGGTCGGCACATTGTCTTTTAAATAAAAAGCTGCTGTGCCCGCTCTTGGAGAGTACTTAGCAATGTAGACCTTAAAAGGGTCTACATTTTTTATTAAATTAACGGTGTTTTGAAATTGTTTTTTGGTTTCGCCCGGAAAACCGACAATAATGTCAGTGGCTATTTTAACATCAGGAATTTTCTTTTTTATTTTTTCAACCAACCGCAGATATTCCTGGCTGGTGTAGGGCCGGCGCATTTTTTTCAATATCTCGTTGTCGCCTGATTGCAAAGGCAAGTGCAGATATTTTTCTAATTTGGGATTGCAAGCAATTTCGTTAATCAGCTCATCGGTAAAATTTTTCGGGTTAGCCGCTAAGAAACTGACTGCAAAACCGCCTTCAAGAGCGGTTATTTTTTTAAGCAAATCCGTAAATTGAGGATAAGAATTGACATTTTCTCCCAGTAAAATGAACTGCTTGTATTTTTTACCAACCAGTGATTTTATTTCTTTGATGATTTCAGTAGGGGAGCGGTGTATTTCTTTACCTCTAGTATAGGGCACTACGCAATACGAGCAAAAGTTATTACATCCAAAAGATATTGGCACATAAGCAATAGGAAATGTTTGATATTGCGGTTTGACTTTAAGATATGAGAGAGAGGTTTGGCACCTTCCAAATTTGCAGGGGTCTGACCCCTGCAAGGACTTACAGGGGTCAGACCCCTGTAAGATTTCAGGCCACTTGGCAAGGTCTTTGATATTAAGGATATAATCAACCAATTCAGAAAATTTTTCTTTGTCTGTTTTTAAAACGCAACCGGTTAAAATAATTTTTCTTTGCCCGCCGTAGCATTGGCGAAGGCGGGTTATTTTTGCATAAACTCGGTCCACGGCTGATTGCCTCACCGAGCACACATTGAGCACAACCAAATCCGCCTTGTTAAGAGCAGGGGATTGTTTGTAGTTTGCTTTTTCTAAAACCGCGGCTATTCTTTCAGAGTCGGATTTATTCATCTGGCAGCCATAAGTTAAAATGTGATATTTTTTCATTTTTTTATCCTATCTCATTCAAAACTAACAGTCAAATTACAATTAAAAAAGGTGAACAGGAAAACTGTTCACCTTTTGTTTGCTGGTCATTATTATTTTATAATGACCATTTTTCGCGATGCGGAGAATTTACCAGCTTTTAGGTGATAAAAGTAAATACCGCTCGCAACGCGTTCACATCTATCGTCTGTCCCGTCCCAATAAGCAGAGCTCGCTTTTGTTTGATAGATACCAGCAGGTATAAATCCTAAAGCAAGCTTTCGGACTACACGACCGTGAATATCATAAATGGTTATTGAGGTATCAGATGTTTCATTAAGCTTGAATGGAATCCAGGTTTCTGCGTTGAAAGGGTTGGGATAGTTTTGGAAAAGAGCTGATTTTCCCAGTCCTTTGTTCAGGACTTCCATATAAAAAGCAATCAACTGGTTTGATGGAGGCGCCGCTTGAACTCCCCAGGGCCTACCCTTAAAAATGACCGTTTCAGCTTTGAGCATTTTAAGGATATACCCTTCGCCCCATTCAATTTTTTTATCGCCGGTTTCCACAGGTATTGCAGGCAGATAAACAATGAATTTTGTTCCATCGTGCCAAATTATTTGTTCTAAACTTGGTCCGATGAAGCTCGCTAAATCGCTAAGCTTCCACTCGCCCGGGTTCACGGGCATAGAAAATATACTATACCCTAACGAAATTTGTTTTCTGACCTCAATGAATTTTTCCGCGTTTAGAAGATTTACTTCCAGGGTTGCGGAACTTATATTCCCAGCAGGATTACTGACCGTAGCCACAATTTTCTTTTTTCCGTCAGAATTTTTGTTATCTTTACTGATGGAAAAAGAACCGCGGAAAAATCCTTTATCTGCCCCATCTTCTTTAAATTCCACTTTTGGCTTAGTGGAATCAAGTTCGGAAAATTCAGCCGTAATCTTTGAGCCAGAATCTGTGCGCACAAGCACGGTGATTGTTTCCCCATTACGGTAAATATCATCCGGCTCGCCAAAAGAAACAGCAATCTTTGGCAGAATTGTGTCAATGGTGATTGGCTCTGGAGCTGGCATAGAATAAGTTTTACCAGTAATCACCAACTTACCCAAGGCATAAGTTTCCTTCAGCATTTTCCCATCAGGTGGGTCATATTCCGCCCTGTAGACCCCGGTGCCACCTTCATCTTGCAGAGAAGAGTTAGTCACCAGGTTTGGAATGGTGAAACTCGCTGAGCCGCCCCGTTCGCCAATTAGGGTTAGATATAATTTACCTTGGCTGTTTACTGGCGAGCCAGCCACTGAGAAAGAATATATCTTCCCTGGCGAGGTATCAATGGCAAGAGACGTAGTTTCCCAAGCACTAGTTTGGTTGTTTTTAGTTAACTTCACTACTACAGGCGCAGTTGCCTGTGTTCCTACCGGTATTTTCCAGTCGCCGCGGTAAAGGCCTAATTCTTTTTTTTGTTGAACCATTGCTACTTTTTCATTTTCTCCCTCTTTTTCCTTTAACTTGAAAAAGAAACTAGCTTGTCCATCCGGTTCGCCGGTCATTTCAACCTCAAGGATACCGTTGGTAATTTTTGCCTCTACTCCGGTAATTGCCGGCTTATCAGGCGACACAACTTTTACTGTTGTAGTCGCTTCCCACGAGCCAGCAATTACTCGGATGTAATTGACTTTCAACTCCGCGTCTTTAGGAATTGAAAATTTAATCTCTAATCTTCCCTGACCATCTGTTTTTGACTCCGTTTCTTTTTTATTTTCTAAAAAGAGCTCAGCTTTCTGCAGAGTTGGGAATCCGGCTCCTCTAATGATTATTTGTTGTCCCTGCTGGACAACATCAGCATTAACCATTAAAAAGGGGTCAAAAGTCCTTGTCCTTTCCAACCATAATTCATCAAACCATGCAGAGCCGGTTAAAGTGCTGTGATAAATCACTACTTGGATACTATAGACATCTGCCGGCACAGAGAATTCTTCTTTGTACATCTGCCAGCCCTGCCAGGCATTTGCCGGCGGGTGCGCCTCTAAAGCGAAAATTGGCTGGTTTGTCCCATAAGATTGAACTTCAATCCTTGTGGCAAAACCGCCTAGTTCTCGCTTTTCAATTTTCATCGCCGCGCCGACAACAAAAATATCGCCGGGGTTGACGCGGACAGTATAGCGGTAGATTGCTATTATCTCGACTGGTGCCACTAAATTTACCAGC
>CAYVXQ010000003.1:8387-25909 GCA_964454625.1 uncultured Candidatus Saccharibacteria bacterium | reverse complement strand
TTTTTGCTCCAAAGTGCCAACCCCGGGCACAGCCGGCCACTGCCATTCCAAAGCCCGGGCCGTTAAAGGCAAAAGCCCGCCGAATAATAACAAAAATGCGAAAAGCGTTATACCGCATTTTTTAAATCTATGGATTTGTCCTGCAAATAATTTCATACGAATGATGCAGAATTATTCAGTCCTAATAGTACTTCACATTGTCAAACCGTAATCCATTGCGGTTTTCATAAGTGCCGTCATAAACTCTTTCTCCTCGGCTAGCTCTTTCATAGGCGGCTCTCAATACCGGATCAGTTTCGTTCACGTCTATTGATTTCCGTTGCATAATCTGTCTTGCTTTGACCAATCTGATGTTTTCTTCTCGCGTGCGATTCTTTTTAGAATTTAGTTCTGATAGGGCATCTTCTTGTCCTGGCGCTACTGATTTTGCTGGGCCCTTTGCTGGGCCCTTTGTAGTTGAACCAGCAAATATTTTCCAACAACCAATAATGGCATAACCCGAAAGAGCCACTACTGGCGAGACAATAAAGCCAATGCCTAAAAGCGCGTCTAATGCCACACAACCCCAACCCGCTGCGTCTAATAATCCAGCTATGGTAATCATCATTACCCCCTCGGGCGAACCCATTCCATTGCCGCCTTGTTTTTCCTGGACTTTCAGTTCCGAATAAACAATCCAGCAAAAAGTTGGCACAATGTCACCCACAAAAGGCACGATTTCAATTGCAAGTTTCCATAATTGTTTTTTTAAAAATTGCTTGGCAGCCCCACTTAAGAAGTTCTCCTCTGGCGAGGCCTCTTCTTCTTGTTCTTGTCTGACGCCTTTGCTAAAGGCCCTTCTTTTTAAAAATTGTTCGCCTTTGCTTAATGCTTTTTTTTTAAAAAATTGTCCGGCGCCTTGTGTTTTTGTTTTAAAAAATTGCTTGGTGCCTTTACTTAGAGCCCCTACTTGTGCAGTGCCTTTACCTACGACTCCTCCTCCTTGTACGGCGCCTTTACTTAAGGCACTTCCTGTTTGTGCAGCACCTTTACTTACAGTCCCTCCTGCGGCCCTTCCTGCTTGTGCAGTGCCTTTACCTACGACTCCTCCTCCTTGTACGGCGCCTTTACTTAAGGCACTTCCTGTTTGTGCAGCACCTTTACTTACAGTCCCTCCTGCGGCCCTTCCTGCTTGAGCGACACCCTTGCCTATGACCTTTCCTGCTTGAGCGACACCCTTGCCTATGACCTTTCCTGCTTGCACAGCGCCTTTGCCTATAGCTGCTACTACTTGTAACATAAATATTGTTTGATGTCTTCACTTATGACCTTTTCTTGTCTTTTATGGCCAGAGCCCCTTGGCAAAACGGCTTAATCGGGGACAGGGACAGTCCTGGGACTGTCCCTGTCCCCGATTATCTTTATACTTGTATATGTATAGCAGTATTATACAAAATAGTGTATATTTTGTAAATCTGACGCTACCATCAATTTTCCACGATTATGACTCTCCCGCTAATTACTCATTGGCTACTGCTGTTTCAACTGCTTTTTGGCTTCTCTAATCTTCAATACTTCTTCGGGAGAGGAGGTTATAATCTGGTCTTCGGTGTAAGAAGCCACCACTTTTAAGGCAACCCTTTTTTGCCCGGCGACAAAAATACCTTCGCCGACATCACAGCCCAAAAGCGTATTTTTCTCACCCTCGGTTAAGTTAAATGTTTTTTGCACCACTTCAATGGTCGCCACGCTCTGCTTCATTAGAAATTGCAAAGAAGAATTGCTGATAATGGGCCGGCCATAATCAGACCTCATAAAATCCGAAACATCCTGCGTGACCGTGGTTACGCCTAACCAATACTTTCTGGCCCTTTTGCAAATGCCAAACAAAAACGAAGCGCCGTCTTCATGCTGCATAATCCACCAGGCCTCGTCCACTAAAAGAATTCTTTTTTTCAAGGTAGAGCGCACTTGATTCCAAATGTATCTTAAAATCACGAACATGGCCATTGGCCGCAGCTCGTCTTCCATATCGCGAGTGCCAAAAACAACAAATTTATTGTCCATGCTGATATTAGAGGGCGTGTTGAAAAAATTGGCATAACTGCCTTTGGTAAATTTTCTGACTCTTTCCAATAAAGAGCCGGCTCCTTCCATGCCGCTTAAAACCCCTTCAAGGTCCGCCATCAAAGGAGTTTTGCCTTCCCACGTGAGAGGGTCGGACTCTGGAGTAATGTCTTTGGCCGCGTATGTCTCAGTTAGTGCCTGGTCAATAATCGCGTCTTCTTGGGCCGTTAAGCCGCCTAACATTATCCGCAAAAGCCCTACTAAGTTAATAACATTAGAGCGCAAAACATTCTGCGGTTTTTCATCTTCTCGGGGAGTGGGCAGGTCAAAAGGATTCAAATGATTAGGCGAGTTTAAAGAGATTTTAAAGAAAGAACCAGCGACCGCATCGCTCAAAAATTGATACTCGTTCTCCGGGTCAAGCACAATACATTCAACGCCCTGCATTAGATAGCGCAAAATCTCAACTTTGGTGAAATAACTTTTGCCGGATCCACTTTTGGCGAATAAAACCATATTTGCATTCTCCAAAGTAAAACGGTCAAATAAAACCAAAGAATTGTTGTGCTGGTTAACTCCGTATAAAATGCCTTCATTGGCTGATAAGTCCGGAGAAACAAAAGGAAAAATACTTGACAAGGGTGCGGTGTTCATTGGCGTGTGCACCATCAACTGGTCTAATCCATAAGGACAAGTGGAAACAAAGCCCTGCTTTTCTTTCAGAAGAGACGGCTTTAGATATATCAGCCGCGATTCTAAAAGCGAACGTAAAATTACCTCAGTGTCTTTGAGCTGCTTTTCGTCGTCTCCGTAAATAGTTATATAAACGCCCAACTGAAAAATGCGCTCTCGGGCGGTCTGCAAATCACCTCGCAGTTGTTCAATGTCTTGATAAGCGGTTTCCAAAGACGGGTCGCGAACTATGCCTTTTTCCTCTAACTCGTAAATTTCCGCTTGCACCTCAGTAAGTTTTTTTCTTAACCGTTTTAGCACTACCCCGGAATCAGCCGGATGAATATAAAAAGCAATGTCAAGAGGGCTGTCCAAGTTAATCAAAGGAGAAAGCCAGCCAGTTGATAAATAACGAGGATATGAAAAAACAAAAAACGACTTAGCCATCCGCTCTCCTAATCTAATGTAATTCTGCTTAATTTCAATCAGCGAGGGAGCGATTATGTCCTCAACTTTAATGCTGCCGAACTCCACCTCTACCTGCTCAGTGGTTTTTTCTTTTTTGAAAAATGGTAACCGCATGTTAATTAAAAGTTAAAAATTAAAGTAGGACTTACGGGTTTGCGTCATTCTGAGCCGTCGCGGCGAAGAATCTCTTGCTACGAGCCCTATTCTACGCCCGAGATTCCTCGGGATTACCCTCGGAATGACAATTTGGAGGCAAGCGCGTAAGTCCTATAAAAGTTAAAAGTTGCAGTTTAAAATTAAAAGTTGAATTAAAAACTTTTAATTTTTCACTTTTAACTTTTAACTGACAAGCTCCGGCAGTATCTCCGGGTAATAGCCAACCTCGGCCTCTTTGGGATGATGCCAACTCCATAGCAGTTCAATGATTTCAGCCGTAGTCAAAGGCACTACGCTCAAACCGCATCTCCGCAATCCCAAAGCCACAAACTCCATTCTTTGGAACAACTGAGTGCGGCATCGGTTAAAAAGCTCTTCAGACATAGCGCCGCCGGCTTGCGTCCTTAAACCCCTCAATCTTCCTCCAAAACCAGCTCCTCGGCCAACCCCGCCCCCTACTTCGCCTAAAGTATACGGCACCACCACAAAAAATTGCTTGGTCATAATAATACCCTCGGCCACTAAACCCTGGATAAACTTGCGGTATTCCGCGGTCTGAATTTTCAAAAGTTCGTTTTTTTGTTTATCTTCTATTTCTTTTAGTTTGTCAAAATAACCCGTAATGTTCAACCGTCGCGACTGCACTACGATTTGGCAGGAAAAATCCAAAGAATTCAAAAAATTTTGAAACTGATAGATAATGGCGTTTCGTTCTGTTTCGGACTTTAAATCAAAATTAACCGAAGAAATCATTAAAATCCCTCTCAAAGAATGAACCTTTAAAATAATAACGCCCTCTTTAATCTGGCTAAACTGTAAGAATGATTGAGCGCTGGACTGCATAAGATTAGTTAAAAGTTAAAAGTTAAAAGTTTATCGCTACGCGGATTCTGGTTTTTCGCCAACATCAATTTTAGACCGTAAATTGGACAAACGGCTTTCGGGTGAAAATTTCAAAGGCGATGCCTTACGAACCTTTTCTTCTGCTGGTTTTCTGACAATCTTGAGCGGCGAAATACTTTCTCTTTTGTCCCAAGTGTAAGTATTGGCTGTAAATAAAAAACGAAAGGCATTTATAAAAAGCTCAAAAACATTTTGCCCGCCAATCTGCACTAAATTAAAAAAGAAAAATAATCCCAAAGACAAAAACACTGTAATATACCAAATAACCTTGGGCAAAACATATTTTAAAATAAACAATAACAAACTTAAACAACCCAAAATTGCCAATCTTTTTAAATTAAGACCAAAAATAATCTGGGTTTCCCGCTCTAAAAATTTGGGTACAGTGAACTGCATGTTAGAAATTCTTAATTGAGCGGCGAATTTATGAGCCGCGAAATTTAGAAGCTCATTTAGCTGGCTTTATAACCAATCTTCTCTCCTGGTTTTCGCCAGTGCTTTCGGTGATGACATCCGTCCTAGTCGCCAGTTCTAAATGAATGATGCGCCGTTCATAGGCATTCATCGCAGGCAAATATTCTTCTTTTTTAAACAAAGCCACACGATTAGCGGTTTCTCCGGCAAGTTCTTTCAGGTAGCTCTCTTTGTTTTTTTTGTATTGATTAATATCTAAAGAAAAATGAATGTCTTCTTCAAACATCTTCTTAATCATACGATTGAAAAGCATCTGTATTTCCCAAAACGTCTCTCCTTCCTCGCCAATTAGAACCTTGGGCTGGTCAGTCGTCATATCTAACAAAATACCGCCATCGCGATTTTCTTTTATTTCAAAAGTAATATTAAAAGTAGTTTTTTTGATGAAATCTTCAACGAGACGTTCTATTTTTTTTTTAATTTTATTGTCCATAATTACATAACAAGATTAATAAATCCGAAATCCCAAACATGAAATCACTAAGATAAAGCACAGATCACAAAACACAAATTACAAACAAAGCACAAAACACAACTTGCAAAACACAAACTAATTAAATCCGTTTGTGCTTTGTGTTTTAAAGATTGTGTTTTGTTTGCTCTTTTGCGTTCTGTGTTTTGTGTTTTTCATAACTCTTGGTGCTTCGTGCCTTTTTATTTGGTGCTTCAAATTTGCCCGCCTTATTTTGCTACCGTAGTAATCTTCAAGCGGCGATTGGCTATGGCTTGCTCTCCAACCGAAATCAAAGTGCTTGTAAGCCAATAAATCCCGATTAAACCGCCAACCTTATAAATAATAAAAACGGTTAAAACAGGAAAAATATAAAGCATCTGCTTCTGAAGCATTGAAGCGATGTCTCCTTTCGTGGAAAAGGAATGACCGGCAGTGATTGAACCAGTAATCTTTGCCTGCCAAAATTGGGCCAAGCCCGCCAAAAGCGCTACAACTAAGACGAAAATTTTATTCTGCAAGTTAAAAACAACTAAAAAAGTTGGACTGATAGTACCGGGATTGGGAACGAATCCATACAAATAATCAGCTAAAAATTGCGAGTCAAGGCCTCGTAGAAAAACCTGATACAGGGCTATGATAATCGGCAATTGGAATAATAAAGGCAGGCACCCTGAAACAGGAGAAACTTTTTCTTTACGATAAAGTTCAAACATTGCCGATGACTGTCGGGCCCGGTCGCCCTTGAACTTTTCTTGTATTTCTTTAATTTTTGGCTGTAAATAAGCCATTGCTTTCTGCGACTTCAGCCCTTTGATAGAAACCGGATGCAAAATTAATCTGATAATCAAAGTTAAAATAATTACCGCCAAACCCAAATCATGGCCAGGCAAAAAAACATAAAACAAAACCAATGCATTTACCAACGGCTGGAATAAAAGAACATTATAAAGTTGGAGTAAAAAGTTCATATTAGAAGTCGTTAGTGAGCCATATTAAATGCCCTTCGGGCAGCCCGCCTCAGGCGGACTATCTAACAGGGTCAATCCCGCCCGACGAATAAGGATTACATCTGACAATCCGCCAAAGTCCCAGCCCTAACCCCTTAATAAAACCATATTTTTGCAAAGCCAAAGAGCAATAAACAGAACAAGTCGGCTCAAATCGGCAATGTTGGCCAAAAAATGGCGCCAAAAATAACTGATACCCCTTAATAATTTTAAGAACAACCCAATAAACCATATTCTTAATTTTTAATTCCTAATTCTTAATTCTTGCTTCTTACTTCCTAATTCCTAATTCTTAATTCCTAATTCTTACTCGTAATCCGCGCCTTTTTCAACAATCTTTCCATCACTAAACGGAACGTAGCAGAATCTTTGTCAACAAGACCTGGCCGAACTAAGAAAACTAAATCGTAACCAGGCATTATATTCGGCAATAACATCCTCACAACCTCCCTTAAACATCGTTTAATCCTATTGCGGGAAACCGCCTTTTTGGCAACCTTCTTGCTACAAACAAATCCAACTCGGCTTAATTCCTGCTGATTGCGGCAAAACCGCAAAACCAAACAAGAATCCGCCAAAGCAAAACCGTGCCTTAAAACCTGACTAAAATCATTCTTTTTTTTTAAACGATGCTCTTTGGGCAACACATTTAAAATAAATCCGAAACTCGAAGCACGAAATTCAAAACAATATCTAAATTCAAAATTCCAAATTAAAAATGTTTAGAATTTTGATATTTGAATTTTGAATTTGTTTCGTGCTTCGGATTTCGTGCTTCATGCTTTCTTTTATACTGCTAATTTCTTACGGCCTTTCGCCCTCCGTTTTCTTATTACTTTCTGACCGGCCTTGGTTTGCATCCTGCTTAAAAATCCATAGGTTTTCTTTCTTTTTTTCTTTTTTGGTTTATAAGTAAAACTCATATATAATATAATGATTCAATGATTCAATTATTATAGCAAAAAATAAAAATAAAAACAGCAATGCTTTTAATTCACAGATTATTCACAGATTTTAAACACAAGGTCGTTTTTTATTGATTTTGCAAGCAATTTGCGGTATTCTGAAAACAACCCGATAATATTAGAAAGTTTCGCTCCAAATATCCCGCGCTTTTGGAGCAGGGCATTGTAAACGTTGGACGTTCCCCAAAAAGGCGAATAAAGCTCGTCAAAACAAAGTTATATGATTCTTCTAAATTCAATTATTCCCAATAAAAATCAAGTCCTTGAACCAACTGGCGAGCAAATGCCTTTGAACCAACCGACAAACGAGCCGACTCAAACCGAAACAGCGCAGATTAAAATAGGCAATGAAGATCTTTGGCAATCGGTTTTGGCCCAAATTCAATTCAATGTTTCTCGGGCGAATTTTGCCACTTGGTTTCGCAACACCCGTATTATCAGCAACCAAAATGGCGAGGTTTTAATATCAGTACCTAATTCTTTCTCTCGTGAATGGATTAGCGGTAAATATCAAACTGCTATCTTAAAAATACTCAGAGAACTGGACAACAACATCCGTTTAGTAGAGTTCATAGTGGAAGCAAACAACAAAGAAGAAAAGAAGGACAACGAAATAAACAGAATGACAGAAAAGATATTGTTCTCCGAGCCTCAACAACAATTTCAGGAATTAAACATCAACCAAAAGACCAACCTTAACGGGCGATATGTTTTTGAAAATTTCGTTGTGGGCGAATTCAATGAATTAGCCCACGCAGCCAGCTGGGCGGTTGCCGAAGCGCCCGGCATTACCTATAACCCGTTATTTATTTACGGAGGGGTTGGTTTGGGAAAAACCCATCTTTTGCAAGCCACGGGCAATCGCATAACCTTGCTTTTTCCCAAATTACGGGTTCTTTACTCTAACTCCGAACGATTGGTTTCGCGAATTATTGAGTCCATAAGAAATCAAACCATCGGAGAACTGAAAAATTCCCTTAATAAACTGGACGTTTTAATTGTTGATGACATTCATTTTTTAGCGGGTAAAGACAAAACACAAGAAGAATTCTTTCATGTTTTTAATACATTGTTCCAAAATCAAAAACAAATCATTCTTTCCTCCGACCGACCACCCAATGCTATTCCGGCCATAGAAGACCGTCTGCGCTCCCGTTTTGAAGGGGGAATGATCGCTGATATATCTTTTCCCACATTAGAAAGCCGCATGGCTATATTAAAAACCAAATGTGAGCAAAATGAGATTACCTTGTCTGATGAAATTTTAGAGTATTTAGCCGCTAATATCCAAAAAAACATCCGCGATATGGAAGGGGCATTAAACCGGGTGGCGGCTTTGCAAAAAATAAACAAAAACACGATTGATTTGGCTATTGTTAAAAGGTTGTTGCACGCCTCAATTGTTGCCCCAAAAAAATCAACAAACTTCAAAAAAATTATCCAGGCAGTGGCTAATTTCTACGACCTTGGCAAAGATGACCTGCTTTTAGCCACCCGAAGAAAAGAAATAGTCCGGCCCCGTCAAATAGCGATGTATCTTTTAAGGCAGGAACTACAAGAATCATTTCCGTCTATTGGACGGAGATTTCAGGGAAAAGACCACACCACCGCTATTTATGCTTTTGAAAGGGTCTCTCAAAGAATTGAGCAAGAGCCCTTATTAAGCGCTGACATTGCTTTAATTAAACAGCGATTATATAGTGAAGCATAAGGGGATAAATTCAGGATAAAAAATAAATCATAATCGTCTAATTAAATTTTCCGAAAATATTTTCCAGATTATCCCCAAGTCCTTCCCATTGTTTATTGAAAACTTTATCAAATAATTACTGATTTAAAACGATTTATCCCCAAAAATTTCGTTATAGTAATTAATTATAAATTTTTAAATTAAATTTAATAAAAATTATAAATCTATGAAAGTTGAAATTTTAAAAGAGCTTTTTAAAAAAGCTCTTAATATAAGCGAAAAAATAACCCGCAAAGCAAGCTCTTTGCCTATTCTGCAAAATGTTTTAATAAACACCGAAGGAAATTTTTTAGAGCTCACCACCACTAATTTAGAGACCACTGTTCGTTGGTGGATTTTATCTAAAATCAACAAAAAAGGCCAAGTAGCTGTTCCAGCAACCTTTTTGGCCAATGTGGTGAATCTTATTTCCGCAGATAAATTAGAATTAAGCGAAGAAAATAAAAACCTAATTATTACCACCACAAACCAAGAGGTGCAGATTCAAGGCCAAGACCCTAATGAGTTTCCAATTATTCCTAAGATGGACAAAAATGAGTTTTGGCAGATTGAAATATTAAAATTAATTCAAGGCCTAAGCCAAGTGGTTGATATTCCTTCTATTTCGCAAATTCGGCCGGAAATTTCAGGTGTTTATTTTTTAATTAAAGCCGGTTTTTTAAAATTAGTGGCCACGGACAGCTTTCGTTTAGCTGAAAAAACAATTAAACTAAACCACGAAACCCCTCGCGAGTATTCCTTTATTATACCCCAAGCCGCGGCTCGCGAGATTGTTAATATCTTTAATCAAGAAAACAGTTATCTGACGGTCTATTGCAGTCCCAGTCAGGTTTTATTTGAATTGGCCGGTCAAGATGTTTCTCAGCCCCAAATTAATGTATTGTCGCGGCTGATTGACGGCACGTATCCTAATTATCAGGAGATTATACCGAAAAAATTTGTTAGCCAGACAACAATCAATAAAGAGGACTTATTGGCTCAAATTAAAAAAGCCGGTCTTTTCAGCGGCCGCGCGGCCGAGGTGCAGCTTTCGCTTTTACCCAAAGACGGCAAATTAAAGATTTTTTCTCAGAGCGCGGAAATGGGCCGAAGTGAAGCTGTTTTGCCTTGCAGAATAGAGGGCGAAGAAATAAAAGTATCTTTTAATTATAAATTCTTTTTAGACGGATTAAACAACATTAAGAGTTCAGAGGTGGTCTTGGAATTAAGCGAAAATCAGGGGCCGGGCGTTCTCAAACCCGTGGGCGACAACAGTTTTATTTATATCCTAATGCCCATTAAGCTCTAGGACAGATAATGGGACATAATAAGACGGATGATAGGACATAAGCAGGGTCCTCGAGTTAAAACATCAACAAGAAAGGGCAGGGATTAGTAAGGGTTCGCATCGTATCGCTGAAAAAGTCCAATTTAGGGTTGCATTATACAAAAACTTGACTTTTTTGAAGGCAAAATCTGGGCTGAGTCGCTTAGTCGGGGCAAGGGCAGCGCCTTTTATGTGGAGCTGCCAGTGAAGTAAAAAAGAAACAGACCTCTGGGTCTGTTTCTTTTTTTTATCTTTAACGGGAAAGCGGGTCGCGGGGCAATTGCGGCAATATCCGCAGCATAAAATTGCGCCAGAGCGGGCTGGACACCATTGCTGATGGTTGAGTCATAGAAGTGTTGTTGTTGTTGCCCACCCAAGTTCCTACCACTATGTTTGGAGTATAACCAATAGTCCAAGCGTCTTTGTTGTTTTGCGTGGTGCCGGTTTTAACTGCTACTTCATCAGCATAATCAGGCAAATATAAAGGAGAATTAGCGCCAAACATCGGGGCTCGGGCTGTATTATCAGATAAAATATCGTTAATCTGGCGGCTGGTTTGCGAGGACAATATTCTTAAAGGCGCTGTTTTGGCTCTTTCTAAAACATTGCCTTTGCTGTCCTTGATTTCCAATATAAAATTTAAAGCCGTTTTCAAGCCGTCTCTGGCAAAAACGCTGTAAGCCGCAGACAATTCTAATAATTTTACTTCGCCCCCACCCAAAACCAAGGCCAAGCCGTATCTCTCTGTTTCGGTTAGGGTGGTGATGCCCATTTCTTTGGCTTTTTCCAAGGCATTATTCACTCCGACAAATTTTAAGGTTTTAACAGCCGGCACATTTCTTGATTGAGCCAAAGCCGATTTTACGGAAATTGCGCCTTTGAAAAGCCCGTCATAGTTGCGGGGGTGGTAGCAATCTAAACCATATTTGTCTTTTTCTGCCGAGCCGTCGGAAGGACAGTTTGGATTAAACTCGGTAAAGGTGTCTTGTAAAATTGTCTTGGGGCTGTAGCCCATTTCAAAAGCAGTGGCGTAGACAATGGGCTTAAAAGCAGAGCCGGGTTGTCTGGGGCTGATTGCCACATTTACCTGCGGGTCAAACTTGCAGTTAACCCCTGGCGAGCAGTTAGCCGGGAAGGATTGTCCAAAATAATCTTTGGACCCTACCATAACTAAAATTTCACCGGTTTTTGGCTCAAGAGCCACTAATCCGGCATTGAAGGCATTGTAGTTAGGCAGGTTTTTGCTATAGTTTTGAATTTCTTTTTCAGCGATGGTTTGTAAATTAATGTCCAAGGTGGTTGTTATTTTCAATCCAGCAGCAGCCAGAAAGCCCTCGCCATATTTTTTGTATAAGTAATCTCGTACAAACATTACAAAATGCGGCGCTTTGATTGGGTGGCTGATTGGCTTAAAGTCCAACTTTTCTTGTTTGGCTTGTTCGCATTCTTCTTTAGTGATTAAAGATTGTTTAAGCATTTGCTCAAGCACATAGCCCTGGCGAGCGATGAGTTTTTCTTGTCCCTTAGGGTTATAAGGCCAAAGAGCCGACGGCGATTTTACTAAGGCGGCCAGAGCCGCGGCCTGTGCCAAAGAAAGAGCAGCCGCGGGTTGCTCAAAGAACGTTTGCGAAGCGGTTTCTACGCCATAGATATTAGAACCAAAAGGCACCAGGTTTAGATACCATTCTAAAATTTGCTCTTTAGAATACCTTCTTTCTAATTCTAATGTTAAAACCGCTTCCCGGGTTTTTCTTTTTAGGGTTTTATTGGAGGTTAAAAAGTAGTTGCGAATGAGCTGCTGGGAAATGGTTGAAGCGCCTTGGGCGGCTTGTTTAATTTTAAAATCATAAAGAATAGCCCTAACAACTGCTTTTAAATCAACGCCTTGGTGCCGGTAAAAGTTTTGATCTTCAGCAGCCACGACGGCTTGTTGAATTAAAGGTGAGATTTGCGAGAGAGGCACAAAGGTTCTTTTTTCGTCGCCGGCGATTTCATAAAGCATAATTTTGTTGTCTCGGTCATAGATTTTAGTTGATTGGGGTATCTCGCTTTCCGTGAATTTTTCCGGCCGCGGCAGGTCTTTTAAGAGCAAGAGCAGGGTTAAAGCGCACCCAATGATAGCTAAAACGAATAAAATGCCCAAGAAACGCAAAACAGGCCAAAGGCGAGACTTTCGGCTTTTAAAGTCATTTTTGCGATTTTTTTGTTTTTGAAGCATTATTTATATTACCCTAAATTGGCTGAAAACCAAAACCGTCCTTCGACAAGCTCGGGACGGTTTTAGTTTAACCCCGCGTTATTATTTAGTAATTTGTTGCCGGGTTAATTTTTCAAGTTTCTTATTCAATGTCTTCGTCATCTTCTGGTTCATCGTCTTCTTCTGTTTCATCGTCAATATCTTCTTCGGTCTTTTCTTCAGCATCATCTTCGTCAATGTCAGAGTCGTCATTAATATTTAACTGGTCGTAGATTTTCAAAAACATGTTAATATTATCTAATTTTTTATCAACTTTTGCGACCTTTTTTCAAAGTCGTATACAGCCATTATATTAAGATAAACAATTCTGTCAATAGTTATTATCCACCACGATTGCAGGCGCCGCAAATAGCCGCGGCCAAACCGTCGGCCGCATCATCGGGCTTGGGAATTTTTTCTAAACCCAATATTTCTTTTACCATTTTTTGAATTTGTTTTTTATCGGCCCGGCCATATCCGCAGATACCTATTTTAATTTGCAGGGGCGTTAATTCAATAACCTTGACTTTTTGCTGGCTGGCAGCTAATAAGATTACCCCTCTGGCTTCGCTCACAGGCAGGGCGGTTTTTAAGTTTTTGAAAAAATAGAGTTTTTCTACAACCAAAAAATCGGGCTTGAGCCGTCTGATTAGAGAAGAGATATTTTTATGAAGATTAGTCAATCTTTCTCCGGTTGATTGTTTGGGGCTGGTGGTAATTATGCCACAATCAATAAACTTTAGAATGTTTTTCGTTTTTTTAATCACCCCAAATCCGATAGTGGCTGTTCCGGGGTCAATGCCCAAAATGACCATTGGCGAGTTAACGAGTTGGCGAGTTAACGAGTTATTTGGGCTTTAACCCGTTAACCCGTTAACCCGTTAACCGAATAATTTTTAATTTTTTAAATTAGAATAAATGTTTTGTATTGTTTCGCTGTCGTCTAATTCCTCAAAGAGACGGTCTATTTTTTCTTTATCATTGACTGAAATCCTAATTTCTTCTTTAGCAACCCAGCCCAAAGACGACGAGTCAATTGATATGCCCTGTTGCTCTAAGTTTTTTTTGACTGCCTCTAAATTTTCGGGCTTGGTGTTTATTTCTAAATACTCATCGGTTTGTTCGCTGAACCATTTAATATCATCAGCCCCGGCTTCAATTGCCGCCAATTCTAAGTTTTCTTTATTCTGCCAATTTGCATTTTGCAATTTTAAATTTGCAATAATAATACCTCTTTGTTCAAACTGCCATTTCACCGAGCCCTCGTTGGCTAATTTAAAATTATACTTTTGCAAAATTTGCCGCACCTCGCCCAAGGCGCGGTTTTTATTGTCGGTGATGCCTTCTAATATCAAAGATATGTTGTTCGGCCCCAGACACTCGTAAAAAACCTCATCTAATTGCTCGTTGTCGGTTTCGCCCGAACCCTTTTTTAGCGCTCTTTCCACATTTTCTTTGGGCATACTGAACTTTCGGGCTTCTTCTAATGCCTGCCGTAGTTTGTAGTTTGTCGCCGGGTCAGCGCCGTCTCTGGCGGCCACGGTTATTACCCGGGCTATTTTAGAGAATATCTGCCCCTTTTTTTGATTATTGGCGTTTTTTGTTCTCGCCACTGTTTTGGCGTGCGAATGTCCTGACATAAAATTAATTAACAATAAATAACAATAAAATTAGATTACGGCATTATTCTAACCGAGAATTATTAAATTGACAAGAGTAGATTTTTCAGGTTATTATTAAACCGTACCGTATGGATAACGATATTACCAGCAAAAATAAGCTTTTGTCTGAAATAGCCGCTAAGTATGCATTGCGGCTGCTTTTGCTTTTCGGTTCGCGAGTAGATGGCAAAAATCTGCACAAGGAGAGCGATTTTGATGTGGCATATTTAAGCCGGCGTAAGCTGGATTTAATGGAAGAAGCTAAAATGATGACCGAGATGGCACCTTATTTTCATTCAGAAAATATTGATTTGGTTAACTTAAAAAACGCCTCTCCCTTGCTTTATTATGCGGTTTTTGATAAATGCCGAGTTTTATTCCAAGAAGACGAATTGTTGTTTCCAAGTTTGCGGGTCTACGTTTTCCGCAAATTTGTTGAAATGCAGCCAATTTACGAGTTAAAACATCAGAGAATAAGAGAATACGCCAAGCAAATTGGCGAAAAATATGGTATTTAGTTTAATTTTAACGGGATAATTTAGTATAAAAAATAACAAAATTATGGAGCAAGTTTTAGTGAGTCAAACAAAAAATTATTTAGTTTTGAAAATTCCCCTTCAAGCCGTTAAGAGGAGGAGGGTTTTAATTGGCGACCCGGAGAGGGCAGCTGTTTTAGAGGGATTAAGGGCTATTGAGGAGGGGAGAATTTCCAAACCGTTTAATAATACCAAAGAGGCGGTTGCGTTTTTACGAACATCGGTCGTTCCACTCCCTCAGAATGACACGTTGGATACATTTCGTAATTCAAAGAAAGGAAAGAAAGATTTTTTCTACTCTTATTAAAACAAAGCAGTCGGAAGGCCTAAAAACCTCCGACTGCTCTTCCTGAAAATACTTTATCGGCCCAAGGGCTGATTTTTTGTTTACTTAAAAATTGAGCAAAGATATTATTTACTGCGAATTACGAAATGCCTTTTTAAGGTCCGTCCTTAGCCGCCGGCTTTTCAATGTTTACAACCCGAGTTTAAACATTACTGTTTAAACTCGGGTTGTAAACATTGCGACAGACCTTGTTTTTTGGCATTTCGTAATTCGCAGTATTTACTTTTTGAGTAGTTTTAAAAATTCGTCAGTTGACAATTTTGCGTCGCTTATAATCGCGGCGACAAGACGTTTCTTTAATGTTTTTCCTTTATGAATTGGCACAACAGTTCTTAATTGGTTTTTTCAGTTTAACAAAACCAAATGGCTACCCTTTTGACGGTCTTCCGTAAAATCAATTTTTTTCAGGGCGTGAATAACTTGACGAGCCGTGAGAGACGGTACTTTAGGCATAATTCTATACTGGAGTGTTAAGGGCGACTCTTATTATGCCCTGAAATGTCCGTAAGTCCTGAGGTGCTAATTCTTTATGAATTGCCAAACTCTCTAAATAAACTTCAATTGCTTCGTGGATATTTTTTTCCGCCTCTTCCAATGTTTCGCCTTGGCTGTGGCAACCAGGTAAAGAAGGTGCAAATGCAACATAACCACCTTCGGGAGCGGCTTCGTAAAATACAGAATAAGAATAAATTTGCGAATTTTGTTTTGCCATATTTTTCATCATTATAGTAATTAAGCCGATTTCTGTCAATTTTTCTGCGAGGGAGACAAAAAGGGCTTTGAGATAAGCGAAAGAAAAAATATAAGCAAAAAATTAGTTTTTGCTTTTTTTTCTTAAAAAGAAAACAATTATTGCTGAGATGAGGGCTATTATGAGCCCTAAAACAAAAGTTAATAAGTGCGATGTTCTGGGCGCAAAGTTGTTGATTTGAGCGGCCGCCGAGGCGATATTATTGGACATTGCGGCTTGAGATGCGGCTGTGGCAGTTTGTTCAGTGATTATAGGACTTGTTTGTTTATAATTTTCAGATGCTTTATTAACTGCTCCGGGCGTTAAAATACTGCCCCAGACCCAGCCGTTTGGGCTATGGCTATACGACTGATTGTTCGGCGCTGAAGAATAAGCGACTTGGTCAACCATTTCGCTTTTTGGATTAAAAAGTCCCAAACCATCTCCGTTGTTTTGCAGAGTAATTTTACTGTCAGTTCGCGGAATTAGCAGAAAACCATTGGCCGGGATTTGGCTATTATTTGGCAAGGTATAGGTTTTTGTTGCACCAACAACGTCCTTAATCTGCCAGCCAGCCAGATTAACCGCAAAATCATTGGCATTAAAGATTTCCACCCATTCGTTTTTGTCATCAGGTCCCTCGGGCGCTGGCAATATTTCATTAATAAAGATATTTTTTGGATAAACGATTTGCTTTTGACTGCTGTTAGTTGTCGCAGTAATTTGCAGAGAGGCGGCTTCTGTAATCTCAGAAGTTGAGGCAGAAGCGGAAGAGGAAACAGAGGAAGCAGAAGTAGAAGTAGAAGTAGTTGGTAATGCCTCGGACATTACTAATTGGTCATTAGTTATTAGTTTTTGGTTATTTATTATTCCCTGGCTATTTGTTTCTTTGGGTGTGCCGCCAACATTTTGGCTGCTTTGCCATAGTGTCAGACCTGTGTCTGAGACAGATTTGACACTGCTTGTTCTTTCCATGGTTTGTTTGGTTTTATTGTCGCCAGACAGCCAACCATCTTGGAAGTCGGCTTGGTCAACAATAGCCCCGTTATTATCAGTTAAAATAAGCGCTTCCCCGTTGTTTGACAAACTACCTTTATAAATTAGATCCGCTTTAATGTTCGGCACGGTTTGGTCGTCGGTTCTTTCTAAAAGAAAAAATCCCTGTGAAGGGATATTTCCTTTTAAGTTTATTTTCAATTTTTCGTCAGATGATTTTAACAGCCAGCCATTAAGATTTATTTCTGTTTCGGAATTATTAAAAAGCTCAATCCATTCATCATTGCTGGAATTAGTTGTGCCCATCCAGGCGATTTCATTGATAATAACAGCCGCCAGAGATATGGCTGGCTGGAGCAACAAAAAACATATACAAAACGACAAAAGCAGGAAACATTTTTTCATAATACTAAGCAATGTTTCGCAAGGGCTAACCGTAAAGGTCGGCCTTTCTATATAAAAAATATGTAAAACCTCCTTCTTTTTCACTCATTTTCAGAGATTTTGTGTTTTTAAAAGGCCATGCAGACAATATAATCAGGGATTTATTTTTGACGTTATTGCGCAATTTTTCCTGCAGTTTTTCATATATTTGCGGAAGCAAAAATACATAAACCACATCAGCTTTTGACAAGTCATGCTTTAAAAAATTGCCAAACCTGATTTGCACATTTTTAAAGAAAATTGATTTTATTTTTGAATACAAGTATAAAATAGGTGAAATTTCTATGCCAACGGATTTTATTTCGTATTTTTTTGAGAGGTAGAATAGTAAGTCGGCGCTGCCGCTGCCCAAATCGTAAAAAACCATTCCGT
>CAYVXQ010000003.1:0-8287 GCA_964454625.1 uncultured Candidatus Saccharibacteria bacterium | reverse complement strand
GCCACCCTGCCCCTTGGGGTTCTGACGATAAAACCTAACCGCATTAAATATGGCTCATAAACATCTAAGATGGTCTCTTCTTCTTCGGCCGTGGCCGCGGCTAATGTTTGAATACCGGCTGGTCCGCCATTAAATTTATCAATCAGGGTCTCTAAAATTCTCCGGTCGTTTGCGTTCAATCCCAAAGAATCAATTTCTAAGCTATTGAGCGCTTGCTGCGTAATTTCTGCGGTGATTTGTTTTTGGTTTTGCACCTGAGCAAAATCACGCACTCTTTTTAAAAGGTGATTGGCCACGCGGGGTGTGTAGCGCGATGATTTGGCTAAGATCTTTAGCGCTTCTTGGTCAATGGCGACATTAAGCAAACGGGCTGACCGGGCTAAAATTTTAACGATGTCATCTAATTCGTAAAAATTTAAACCAAAAATAGCGCCAAACCGCGACCGCAGGGGGCCGGAAACAGCGGCCAGGCGGGTGGTGGCGCCGATTAAAGTAAAACGGGGCACTTTTAGCTCCATGGTTCTTGCCATTGGCCCCTTGCCTAAAATTAGATTAAGCTTGAAGTCCTCTAAGGCGGGGTAAAGGTATTCTTCTATGGTGCGGTTTAAGCGATGGCATTCATCAATAAAAAGCACGTCGCCTTCTGAAAAATTGGTTAAAATTGCGGCTAAATCGCCAGCTCGTTCAATGGCTGGGCCCGAAGTAACCCTGAAGTCAGCGCCGATTTCTTCAGCCACTAAATGGGCTAATGTGGTTTTGCCTAAGCCAGGATTTCCGTAAAAAAGTATGTGCTCTATTGATGGTTCGTTTCTTTGTTTAGCGGCGTCAATAATTATACGGACATTTTGTTTTATTTTATTTTGTCCTATATAATCATTCCATGTCCTAGGGCGAAGCGTCAAATCCAAAATATCTTCCCGTTCATTTTTTTTATGATTAGGGCTTGACATTTTTTAAAAAATATATTACAATAAAGCCGTTTTTCAAATTTTAGAACATTAGCCCCAAAATAGGAATTTTTTCCGTAATGGACAGTCAAGCTACGGCCCGACTACTCCCGGAATAAATTCTGGGCTCAATACACTTTGGTTGGGACGTTTGGGGCTAATGTTCCGTCCCCTCCTCGCGAGGGGACGTTTTTTTATTCTCCTACTACTCTTTCAATCTCTTCTAATGTAGTGATGCCTTGCAAAACCTTAATAAAACCATCTTGTTTTATAGTGGTCATATCTTTTTCAATGGCTTTTTTATTCAAATCAGTCGTGGACAGAGAGGCGTTGATAAAATTTTCTATCTCATCATCAACAATAAGAAGCTCATAAAGGCCAATTCTGCCTTTATAGCCGGTAGAATTACATCGGGAGCACCCCTTGGCTTTTGGTATTTTTGGGGTCTTTAGCAGATTTTCAATTTTTATAGCTTTTTTTGTAGCAACCGGCAGATTAGCCAAGACATTTTCAATTTTTACTCTTTCTCTTTCGCTAACATTAGTCATTTCACGGCAATACTTGCAAACTTTTCTTACTAAACGTTGGGCAATCACGGCATTCAAAGCCGAAGCAATGTTAGTTGGTTTTTCGCCCAAAGCCACGAGCCGCGCCACTGTGCCAGCCGCGTCGTTGGTGTGCAGGGTAGTTAAAACAAGGTGGCCGGTGAGAGCGGCCTGAATGGCCATTTGAGCGGTTTCTAAATCACGGATTTCGCCAACTAAAATTACATCAGGGTCTTGGCGAACAATCGCCCGCAGACCTGAAGCAAAATCGTAGCCGCTTTCAGGGTTTGCCTGACTTTGCGATATGCCGCTTAAATGATATTCAATTGGGTCTTCAATAGTAATAATTTTTATTTCCGGGCTTTGCAGTTTTTTTAGAACACCATAAAGAGTCGTGGTTTTGCCCGAGCCGGTTGGCCCGGTTACGATAATCATTCCGTTAGGTCGGCTGATTTCTTTTTCAAATGTTTCTTTAAGGTCATGTCTGATTCCCAGGTCATCAAGGCCTAATAATGATTGCGGGTTCAGTATTCTCATTACAATGGACTCGCCGTATTCAGAGGGCAGAACAGAAACCCTAACTTCTATTTCCGTGATTTTATTATTGTCGTCAATTATTTGTAGAGAAAAATGGCCGTCTTGAGAGCGCTTAGTGATATTTAGTTTTAAGCCGGCCAAAAGTTTAATCCGCGATAGCAATTTGTCGTAGAGGGCTGGTTCAATGAAAACCACGTCATGCAAAATGCCGTCTAAACGGATTCGCAGTTTGATTTTTTCTTCTTCAGGTTCAAAGTGAATGTCGGAGCTGTTTAAAATAACCGCACCCGCCAAAATCAATTGAAAGGTAACAGTGATACGTTCAATGTCGTTCATATTACTATTGATGGCATTGATTAGTTGACCAATATTAGTAATTGATTTTTGCCAGAGCAACAGTTGGTTTTTTGGCAGTTCAATTTGCCCGGTTAAAGATTTTACTCCTAATTGGGTTTGGCTGATTGGTTCTTGTACCATAAATATTTCAACTTATTTCTATTATTTCCAGAATTTTATTTTTAACAGATTGCAAACTTGACTTTTGGACTTGAAACAATAAACCCTGTCCTTTTTTATTTCCATTGAAAGCCCGAGCGACTTCTTTTAGTTTTTCGGGTTCTGGAGAATAAAAAACTCCTTGGATTTTGGCGGGTGAATTATGTTGTTCCCAAAGCAAGAAAAAGTTTTCAAAAGGGAAGACCCCCGAGCTGAGTTTTTTTAAAGCAAATGGGATATTTTTTATTGTAGCACCTATTTCTTGAAAAACCGATTCTTCTAACAGCGCCCAACCGGTATTTCTTCTTTCGGAGAAATTGAGTCGGCTTAAAATTTTTTCAAAGATTAGCAGTGATTTTTCGTCGGCTGATTCAGTTAAACAAAGATTTTCGGCAATTTCTTGAATTTTTGCGCCTTGCTCAATCAAAAATCCGATTTTTTGCAGGGTTTGCCCGGTTAAGGGGGCTAAATACTCTGTTTTTAACCGGGTTTGCGCGGCAAGCGGGAAACTATCTCGGCAAGAAATAGCGGACATCAAACCGCTCAAAAGAGCGGTTGACACCTCTTTGGAAAATAATGTTTCGTCGAAAAAGCTGATGATATCCAAAGTGAGTTCAGAAAGAGTGGGAGCTTCCTCGTTAGTAAGATTGAGATGGCCGTAATTTTCATTTAGGCCCGGAGTATCAATGTTGACAATTGTTTCTGGAGGCGATTTAAAATATGGCAAAAGATCCGCAAAATGGCTAATGCCGAAAGTGAGGTAAACAGCCGGCTCGGCTGGGGTTAAGTTTTTAATTTCTATGTTTTCGGGTTTGATTATGCCTTGACTTGTTTTAAGAAATAAATTTACGCCTAAATGATTTTTTTCGTAAAAAACATCAATAATTTTAGCAGTTTGCTCTTTGATGACAATAAGGAAATCAGCCAGTCGTTTGATTTTTTCAGTTAAAAGAAAATTAAATTCAGCTGGCAAAGGATTAATAATCTTTGCGTTTTTGCCCATTTGTTTTAAAATGTAGAAGAAAGCCACAGCCGCTGGCGCTGCATCATTTTTGTTATTTTCGGAAAAGAGCAGGGCGAAGTTTTGATTTTTTTCAATTGTTCGTTTTAATTTTTTTAATTCTTCTATTATCATCTCTAACTTGGACTTTACCTTACTCAATAAATTATGTCAAATTACAATTTAGGAAAAAAAATCGTCATTACTAAATCAGCCGTCGGTACGAGGGTTTTGGCTAAAGAAATTGCTGGAAAACTTATAAAACAACGGCTAAAAGATGGGGCCTTGGTTGTGGCTTTGCAGGGCGATTTGGGTTCGGGCAAAACAACCTTTATTCAGGGATTGGCCGAAGGGCTGGGGGCAGAGGGTAGAATTACAAGCCCTACTTTTGTAATTATGAAGAAATCCGAAATCCGAAATCCGAAATCCGAGACAAATTCTAATTTTCAAAATTCAAAATTCAAAATATTCAAGAATTTTTACCACTTTGATTGCTATAGAATAGACAAACCCAAGGAGATTTTGGAATTGGGCTGGCAAGAAATCATTGCTGACCCTAAAAACATCGTGGCTATTGAATGGCCGGAAAGAATAAAAAAGTTTTTGCCTAAAGAAACAATTCGTCTCAATTTCAAATTTCTAAACAAAAACCAGCGGGAAATAAAAATATAATGGCTTTTGCTGTTTTCGCCCGAAATGTTAAGATTAAACAATAAGTGGAAAACATATCAACGAACTATGTTATGCCAGTTTTTAACGATTTAAATTTAGACAATTGGAAAGAATCAGAAATTTGGACGGATAGTTTATGGATTATTCCGGAGCGAGATAAATCAGGAAAACATAATGGTTTTTATCACGGCAATTTTGTCCCGCAAATTCCGCGACAGTTAATTTTGCGATACACAAAAAAAGAAGATGTCGTTTTTGACCCATTTGTGGGTAGCGGAACAACGGCTTATGAAGCTGAAAGTTTGAATAGGCATTTTATTGGAATTGATTTGCAGCCAGAGTTGATAAAGCATATTAAAAGTAAGGTGGATAATAAAAATTATTTCTCGGAGCTTATAACTGGCGATAGCGCTGACCAAAAAACTTTTTTCAATATTGCAGAAATTTTGAACAAGAGAAAAAGAAAAAATATTCAATTGGCGATTTTACATCCACCTTATGCTGATATAATTAAGTTTAGCGACTTGAAGGAGGATTTATCAAATGCCAAGTCGCTTAAAGAGTTTTTAGAAAAATTTTCAGCTGTTTTAAGAAATACGATTGAAGTTTTGGAAAAAGCCAGATATCTAGCGATTGTTATTGGCGATAAATATACAGCTGGCAGATGGATACCTTTGGGGTTTTATTGTTTAAACGAAGCGCAAAAATTGGGGTTGACGCTGAAAAGTATTATAATCAAAAATATGGAAGGCAACCGCGCCAAACAAAATAAAGAAGCTATCTGGAAATATAGAGCGCTATCAAGCGATTATTATATTTTTAAGCACGAATATATTTTAATTTTCAAAAATCAAAGTTATGCCAAATAATGAGAATAATCCATATCAAGAAGAAACACAAAAATTTAGAATTTTCGAAGTGTTAAAAGACTTAAAATGGCACTGTTCTGAATGTGAATTGCCGGGATCTCAACCAGCAAAGGCATTGCAAATGATGAGACAAGATGGTTTTCAACTGGAAAAAGTTGGTTCAAACTGGGAGAAAAGAATGTTTTGTAAAAAATGCGGCAGAAAGACCCCGCATAGAAAGTTAAAATTATTAGAACGCAAAAAAGCAGAGATTAAAAGAGTTGTTTTGCCTGCAAAAATTAGAGACAGAATTATTAAATATTATCAAAATAAAGACGCAATTCTTGATTATTCTCCGACTGGCAGAAGTATTGAAATTGACCATAGAGTTCCTGAAATAAGATGGAAAGGTTCTGAGGAAAAATTGCCCGATAATTTAACAGATGAGGAAATTGGGAAAAGATATATGCTACTTGTTCGGGAGCACAATCTTTTTAAAAGCAGAAATTGCGAAAAATGCAAGAAAACCGGAGTAAGGCAATATTTGCTTGGCATAAAATTTTTCTATAAAGGCGACGATCAATATAATGATAAATTAGGTTGTGTCGGATGTGGTTGGTATAATCCAGAGGAGTGGAAAAAGGCGCTTAACAAACTCATAGAGGAGGAAGACAATAAAAAGAATTAATTTTATTTTATGAATTACATTGGCTCGAAATTAAGCCTTCTTCAATTTTTAGAGGAATCTATTAATAAAGTGGTTGATAAAAACTGCAAGATTTTTTGTGACTTGTTTGCGGGAACTGGAATTGTGGGAAGTTATTTTAAAAAAAAGGGCTACAAAATAATCGCAAATGATATTCAGTATTACAGTTATGTTTTGAATAGACACTACATTGGCAATCACGAGGAATTACCTTTTTTAAAACTTATGAAAGAAATTTCTGAGTTGAAAAATATTGAAATAAAAAATCGGAAGAATTTTGTTTGTAGCTACCTTTCAAATTTAAAAGGTGCGAAAGGATTTATTTATAAAAATTATTGCGTTGGCGGAACGAAAAATGAAAACGAGGAACGACAATATTTTTCCGACGAAAATGGAATGAGATGCGATGCTATCCGCCAAAAAGTTGAAAAGTGGAAAAAAGAAAAGCTGATTGCTGACAATGAGTATTATTTTCTCTTGGCTACACTTATTGAAACGATTGATAGGCGAGCGAATACCGCCTCTATTTATGGCGCGTTTTTGAAACAATTAAAAAAGACGGCACAAGCGTCATTTGTGTTAAAACCGGCAGAGCTGATAATAAACGATCAAGAACACCAAGTTTTTAACGAGGACATCAACAAGCTTGCAAACAAGGTTGAGGGGGATATTTTGTATCTTGACCCACCATACAATCATCGTCAATACGCAACGAATTATCATATTTTGGAAACAGTTGCTAAGTACGATAATCCGAAAATCCACGGGAAAACTGGCTTACGAGAATATCAAAATCAAAAATCGCTTTATTGCTCAAAATCGCAAGTAAAGAAAGCGTTTAAGGATTTAATTTTGAAAGCAAAAGCAAAATACATTTTTTTAAGCTATAACAACGAGGGCTTAATGACCCTGGACGATATTAAGGAAATAATGAGCCTCCGGGGCAAATATGGGTATTTCACGAAAGAATATAATCGTTTCAAAGCTGATAAATCGGAGAATAGAAATTATGCAGCGAGCAAAACGCTTGAGTATTTGCATTATGTCGTCTGTGGCTAAAAAATGTCGCAGCCAAAAAAAGTTTTTAATCATTAGACCTGTTGCTTAATAATCTCTAAAAAGGGCCGGGAGCCAATGCCGGCAAGGGTAAATCGCATTTTTTTAGAAAAATTCTAAAAAAATGCGATTTACTCAATCACAGTAAGGTCTGACGGCATTTTATAGTTTTATTAAGCAACAGGTCTATTGACGGCAACGCGCTGGCATATTGGGTTTACCGTTTTAATAATCAATAATTTAGTGGTAAAATATAATAAACTAAAACCGTAAATCGCTTATGCTGCCCAAACACCTACATAAATATTTTTGGGACACAGACGCAAAAGCCGTAGATGCAAAAAAAGACAGATATTATATTATTTGGAAGCTTTTGGAACACGGCGACCTTAAAGATCTCAAATGGATGTTTAAGACCTTTCCTCTTGGGCTAATCAAAAAGGTTTTTATGACGAGGCGCGGTTTTTCTCCAAGGGTTGTCAATTTTTGGCATTTATTTTTTGGCATTCCTAAAAATAAAATTTTATGTTTGAACAAGTCCTTCCAAAAGCGGCGCAAAACGCATTGGCCGTATTAGGCAAGCAAGAATTTTAGTTTCAGTCGCAAAAGCCCGCTATAAGCATAGCGGGCTTTTGCGTTTTTTTACTGAAATGGTAAGATTAAGATAAGATTAAACATAGAAATAACATTGAAATTATGAACAGAGCTATATTAAGTAGACAAATTAACAATGATAGATGAGTTAAAGAATGACACTCATGCCATGGTTTCTTTTTTACAAAATACAAATGACGGGACAATAACTTATGTTTTAGAAAAATTAGGTCGTTTAGAGAATGGTTATAGTAGAGAGCCATTGTTGAATTTATTAAACAATCAAAATGAAAACATTAGAGCATTGTCGTTAAAAAATTTAGCGAAAATGTCAGATATTTCTTTGCTTCCTATCTTTGTAAAATATGCCAGCAAAGACGAAAGCACAGAGGTTAGACGAGAGTCAGTGTCTGCGATTGGCCGATTAAGAAATGAAAAAGCAATTCCAACCTTAATAAAATTTTTGACCGATAACGATCCAAAAGTCGTAATGCAAGCCATAAGGGGATTATTTGTTTTTGCTAATAAGCCAGATATAAAACAAGAATTAAAAAAACTACTTAATCACCCAAACGAATTGATAAAAGAAGGGTGGATTCAAGTTTCTAATTCAACAAATTTATTAAAAGCTTCGTAAGGAGTTTGCCAGTCCAAGGTCTTTCTGGGACGACCATTTAAGAGATGCTGAACATGCTTAATTCGTTTGCGGGACACTTGGTTAAAATCAGTTCCCTTGGGAAAAAATTGCCGAATAAGTCCATTGGTATTTTCATTAGTGCCCCGTTCCCAGGGACTGCCCGGATGGGCGAAATACACTTTCATTTTGGTTTGTTTGGTAAATAGCCGATGTTCAAACATCTCTCGTCCCTGGTCATAAGTCAAAGAAA
>CAYVXQ010000002.1:0-26211 GCA_964454625.1 uncultured Candidatus Saccharibacteria bacterium | reverse complement strand
TAACAAATGGCGATATTTAAAAATTTTGAATTTTTAAATTTGGACTTACGGGTTTGCTGTCATTCTGAGCCAGCAGGCGAAGAATCCGACACGCAGTGTCGCCCTGAGGCGATAGCCGAAGGGTCTCAACCATTGAGATCCTTCGGGATTACCCTCAGGCCTTCGGCTCTGAGGCCTCAGGCTCGAAGAGATGACGGCTATCGCCGTCAGATTCCTCGGGCAAAGCCCTCAGAATGACAATAATAGAGCAAACCCGTGAGTCCTATAAATTTCATTTTGCATTTTGAATTTATATCTATGTATCACAAAATAACATTGAATAATGGACTACGTTTGATTCTTGCGCCCAATAAAGCCACTCAGGCGGTAACGGCTTTACTTGTGGTTGGGGCCGGCTCTAAATATGAAACCAAAAAAAACAATGGCATTTCGCATTTTTTGGAGCATTTGTTTTTTAAAGGCACCAAAAAACGTCCCACTGCTCTTAAAATTTCCGAGACATTGGATAAAGTGGGCGGCATTTATAATGCTTTTACCAGCAAGGAATGGACCGGCTATTTTGCCAAAGTTGATGCTGCTCACTGGGAATTGGCTTTGGATTGGCTGAGTGATATTTTTTTGCATTCGCTTTTGCCTGCTCAAGAAATAGAAAGAGAAAGAGGAGTTATTTTAGAGGAGATAAATATGATTTTGGATACGCCAATGAAATATGTCAGTGAGTTATGGGAGCAACTTTTGTATGGCGACCAGCCCTCGGGCTGGGACATTATCGGCAACAAAGAGAATGTCCAAAATTTACAGCGGAAGGATTTTCTGGATTATTTTAAAGAGCATTATTGCGCTAAAAATACCGTGCTGGCCGTGGCTGGTAATTTTCCCGAAGAAAAAATTAAGTCAATTATTAAAAGTCATTTTAAGGAACTTAATAAGTTAAAGCCATTGAATAAATTGAAAACCAAAGAAAAACAGTCCGAGCCGCAGGCCTTGGTGAAGCACAAACAAACCGACCAAACGCATTTATGTTTGGGGGTTCGGGCTTTTGGCGCTTTTCATCCAGCCAAATATGTTCAGGAGGTCTTGGCGGTGATTTTAGGGGGCAATATGAGTTCGCGGCTTTTCACTGAAGTTAGAGAGAAGCGGGGATTGGCTTATTATATTCACACTTCTTGCGAGGATTACACTGACAGCGGGTATTTGGTTACCCAAGCGGGCGTTCCCAATGATAAAGCGGATATGGTTGTAAAATTGCTTTTAAAGGAATATGCAAAAATACGCGACAGAAATGTTTCAGCAGCCGAGCTGCAAAAAGCCAAAGATTATCTCAAAGGCGTTTTAACTTTGTCTTTGGAATCGTCCGACGCGCAAGCCATGTTTTTGGCCGGCCAGGAGTTGTTAGAAAATAAAATTTTGACCTTGCAAGAAAAATGTGCCAAAATTGAACGAGTGAGCCAGAGCGATATTAAGCGATTATGTTCGGCAATTTTTCGGCCGGCTAAATTGAATTTAGCGCTTCTGGGTCCGCATAAAAATAAAGAATATTTTGAAAAATTATTAAAAATATGATTTTTCGCACTAAAGCCGACACTGCCTCTTTTAATATAAGCTGGTCGGCGGTTATAAAACTTTTAATTGCCGTTATTTTGCTTTATGTAATTTTTGTTATCAAAGATATTATTATCTGGTTTGTTTTTGCTTTGATTATCAGTGTGCTTTTTAATTACATCATTGATTTGTTGGAAAAAAAGCGTATCCCCAGATTACTTTCCGCCACTTTATTGTATCTTGGTTTTCTTGCTTTGGTTGGGTTTTTTATTTATATGACAGCGCCGGTATTGTTAGATGAGTTGCAGGATTTCATTCAACATTTTCCTTTGTATATGAAAAAGGCGGCGCCGGTTTTAGGGCAGTTTGGCATTAATATTGATTTACGGGCGGTTTCAAGCGCCGACGCTTTTATGAACACCGTAGAATTGGGCTTAACTAAAGCCAGCGGGGGAGTAAATAATGCTTTGTTTGCTTTGTTCGGCGGAGTGGCTTCAACTGTTATGGTTTTTGCTTTGGCGTTTTTTATGTCTTGGGAGGGCTTGTTTGTGGAGAGAATCGTTAGGGCGTTTTCTCCGATGAAATACGCGGATTATTTTTTAGGTTTATGGCGCAGGTCGCGCAAAAAAATCAGCGCCTGGTTTATCACTCGCGTTATCGGAGCGGTCTTTGTTGGCTTATGTACTTATTTAGTGTTGGCTATATTTAATGTAAAATACGCTTTTGTTTTGAGTTTAATAGCTGGCTTGGCTGATTTAGTGCCTTTTATCGGGCCATTGGTCTCCAGTGTTATGATATTCGGGGTTACGGCTTTAAATTCTTTTTGGCAGGCCGTACTTGTGCTTTTGGCCATAGCGCTTATTCAGCAGGCGGAGAATCATATTTTGTTGCCGTTTTTGTTTAAACGATTCGCCGGGCTTTCGCCGATTTTAGTGTTAATCTCTTTGGCGATTGGCGGCGAATTATGGGGGGTGGCGGGCGCTATTTTGGCTATGCCATTGGCTGGCGTTATTTATGAAATTGTCAAAGATTATTTAGTTCGTTTGCACCGCAACGAAGAAGCGGAAGTTAGTGCTTAATCACTTAATCACTCAATCATTTCTTTCACTTAATTCTGAGAGCGTAGAAAAACCCCTGAAAATGTCATTCCGAACGTTAACAAGGAATCTCCAAACCTTGTCAGGACAAGATTCTTCGCTTCGTTCAGAATGACAAAAATAGGTTTTTCTACACTCTCAATTCTATGTCTATTTTGTATATTGTTGCCACACCTATTGGAAATTTAAGCGATATATCTCAAAGGGCATTGGAAACATTAAAACAAGTTGATTATATTTTATGCGAAGACACGCGGCTGAGCCAAAAAATGTTTTTTCATTTCAACATTAAAAAGCCGTTGATTGCTTATCATCAACACTCTTGCCTTGCCAAGATTGATTACATTCTCGGCTTATTGCAAAGCGGTAAAAATTTGGCTTTGATTTCTGACGCGGGCACCCCGGGCATTTCTGACCCAGGAGGCAAATTAGTGCAAGAAGTGATAAAGTCATTGAGTGGTCAAGTAAAGATAGTGCCGATTCCAGGGGCCTCAGCCATTACCGCGATTGCCAGTGTTTGCGGTTTTCCAATGGACAGGTTTTTGTTTTTGGGTTTTCCGCCGCAAAAAAAGAAACGCAAACAATTTTTTGAAGAAATTGCCAATGCGAAATATCCGGTGATTTTTTACGAATCTCCCTACCGCATTATAAAGACGTTCAATGATTTAAGATTTATGATTCAGGATTCAGGAATAAAAGATAAGATGCGGGTTGTGGCGGGGCGAGAGCTGACCAAAAAGTTTGAAACAATTTATCGGGGAACAATTGAAACAGTAATTCAAGCAATAGAAAAAGACAAGATTAAAGGGGAGTTCACAGTGGTTGTTGGGAGATTAAAATAGAAAATTTATCCCCAGCCCCCTTTGGCTGACAGAGTTTGGACGGAGTCAGACCCCTAAAAACTGCATACAAAATTTAAAGGGGGGTCCGACCTCGTCCAAACTGACTTAATTTAATCCGGCATTGACAAATGAGAAATGATTTGCTAATATATAAACAAAGTGAGGATAAATTCGCAAGAATTACTCCAACAATGTCGGCAGAAGACCTCTGGTGAAAACTTCGAGGTCTTTTGCTTTGCAAATGGGCTTGCTTTGAGCCTGCCGAAGGGTTATAATTATTATTGAGCCGGTGATGCGTCCTCACTTTTGACAGTTGGAGGCCAACCCATCCCGGCTCATTGTTTTAATTTTGTAAAATGTTAATAAAAAAAGAACTAACTGGATTACAAAAAAACATTTCACTTAAGAACTTGACAACTTTTAAAATCGGCGGGCCGGCAAGATATTTTTTGACATTTCATAACAAAGAAGAAGCAATTGAAGCGATAAATTGGGCAAAAAATAATTCTCTGCCTTTTTTTATTTTAGGGGGAGGCAGTAATTTGTTAGTGAGCGATAGAGGATTTAATGGCTTGGCGATAAAATTTCAAATTGCAAATTGCAAATTTCAAAATGAAAATGCAAAATTAAAAATTATTTCTGCTGGGGCTGGGGTTAAATTATCGGATTTGGTGAAATTATCATTTGATGAAGGGTTGAGCGGCTTGGAGTGGGCGGCCGGCATTCCACAAGCCACCCTTGGAGGAGCAATATGGGGGAACGTCGGCGCGTTCGGAAAAACAATCGGAGAAATAGTTGGAAAGGTAGAGGTAATAAAATTGCAAATTGCAAATTGCAAATTGCAAAATGAAAATGCAAAATTAAAGATTTTTAAAAATAAGGAATGCGAATTCGGATATAAGGATAGCATTTTTAAGCAAGATAAAAGTTTAATTATTTTGTCGGCTGAGCTGATTTTAGAGAAAAAAAACAAAGAAGAAGTTCAAGAGGAAGTTAAGAGGACTTTGCAATATAGAAAAGCACATCATCCGATTGAACCGTCAGCTGGTTCAGTGTTTAAAAATGAAAAACTAAAAACTAAAAATGAAAAAATATTTTCAATTTTTCCGGAATCAAGAATTTTTGAAAGCAAAGGAGAGATACCTGCGGGCTGGCTGATTGAACAATGCGGGTTGAAAGGTAAAAAAATCGGCGGGGCGCAAATTTCACCAAAGCACGCCAACTTTATCGTTAATAGAGGAGCGGCTAAAGCTAATGACATTGTAAAGCTGATTAAACTAATACGGCAAAAAGTGCAAAAAAAGTTCAACGTTGTTTTAGAAGAGGAAATTCAGTATCTCGGTTTTTAAATATCTGAGCGTAAGTTTGAGCAGGGTCTGACCCTGCTCAAACTTACTATTTAGTTGTGAAAAATCCTCAAGCTCTCAGATATTTTGGATTTTAATTGTTTAAAATTATTAGGACTTACGGGTTTGCTCTATTATTGTCATTCTGAGGGCTTTGCCCGAAGAATCTCGGGCATGGAATAAGGTTCTGGGCAAGAGATTCTTCGCCTGCTGGCTCAGAATGACAGTAAACCCGTAAGTCCAAATTATGTTCAAAAATTACAAAATTAAAAATTAAAAATTTTAAAAGTTATCCACAGGTTGACAGTATTTATTGTTGTGCAACAATAGAATAATTAGGGCAGTGTAGTCGACTGTCAAATAAACTTCACCCTGTTGAATGCTGTAAAGCGGCAATCCGCCTTCGGCGGATTATTTAACAAGGTAAAACAACTAAATATAATGCCAGCGAAAAAGAAGAATAAGAATAAGAATAAGAAGGGCAAGAAATAATCTTGTTCTCTTCGTTGAAAACCCGTCCTGAATTTTTGAGGGGCGGTTTTTCATTATAAATCCCCTCCACAGCAGGACGACTCTGTCAAGGCATATGGGCTTGCTATAATGTAAATGTTATCAAACGATGCCGTATTCCTAATAAGGGACCAGAAGCAGTGTTTTCTTTTTTGAAAGCATTGCTTTTGTTTTTGGCTCAAATTGTTTTATAATTTAGTTGCGGAGGTAGGGAGACCGATGCCAGACGGTTCTGGCCATTGCTTGATAACCAATCGGCTCTCTTAAAAAAGGAGTATGACTCGACCCCGCCGGGGCCTTCGCGCTAAAAAGCTCGCTTGAAAGCGAGTTTTTTAGTTTGTTTTTCTGAGATTAAAAAGCTCTGCCGCAAGTCACCTCCTTGGCAGGATTTTTGTTTGACTTTTTAGCTTGATTTTTATACAATGAAACCAAATAAAATTATGTCAAAACTTACTGCTGTTTATAAAAAAAGTGGCAAATGGTATTTGGGTTGGATAGAGGAAATTCCCGGCGTTAACACTCAAGGCAGAACTTTGCGGGAAACCAAAGAGAATTTGCGGGAGGCGTTGTTTTTGCTTTTAGATACTAACCGAATGTTAAGCCAAAAATCATTAGTCGGTCAAAAAGTTGTCAGGGAGCCAATGGTTTTTGTTTAAGAACTCATAATATGAAACGCCGCGATCTTATAAATTATCTTTTGCAAAATGGTTGCATACTAATAAGAGAAGGCGGCAAACATAGCGTATTTTTAAACCCCCGTTTGCAAAGAACTTCCACTGTGCCGCGGCATAATTTAGTAAATTCGTTTTTAGCCATAAAAATTTGCAAGGACTTAGGTTTGAACCCATTGAGAAGTAAAAAATAAAAGTAAAATGTTTCAAAATAATCTCAATAGTTTGAGGGTTATTTTTTTGATTCAAAATTAAAAAGTCCTGCTATGAATCACCTCCTTGGCAGAACTTTATTTTTATCTATCAGCAGGCATTAAACGATTCGGTTAGTTTACCTCCTGACAAATTTTGTTAGTCCATCAGGAGTAATCATTCGCCGTAGTTTAGGACTGCGACAGCCTTAATATTTCCACTTTCTCTATAGCCTCATTGGCTAAAGCAATATACTGGTTAACCCACGTAGTTTTTGGGGGGTCTGACCCCATCCAAACTTAGACATAAGACCTGTTGCGCAATAACTCCTCATTTGCCTCAATTTCTGCTAAAATAGAGGTATATGATGAGATATAATGAGAGTGTAGAAAAACCTATTTTTGTCATTCTGAACGAAGTGAAGAATCTTGTCCTGACAAGGTTTGGAGATTCCTCGCTAACGTTCGGAATGACATCTTCAGGGGTTTTTCTACGGTCTCATAATAATTTAAAACAAAGACCAAAACATTTTCTTTCGTTCACCGGGCTTACCGTAGCCGAGTTTGACAAGTTTGTTAAGGACAATCAACGCAAAACTACGAGACAGTGTTCGGGTTTGTAGCTAACATTGTCAACTTTCGCATGCTCTGCCGGTTAAACGTCGCATAGCAAACGAAAATTGACAATTAAAGGTGAGCTTGCTTCAAATTTTAATTATTTTGCAACCGGTCTATAAAATAATTGAAAAACTCTGCGACCCCTCAAAAAATTATGAAATTTTTTCAAAAAATTTTAGGCGACCCAGCGGCCAAGGATATTAAACATTATCAGGAAGTAGTAAAAGCGATTAATGGTCTGGAGATAGAGATTCATCGGTGTTCCGATGAACAGCTCAAAGAAAGGGCGCTTGGTCTTAAAAAGGACTTGGCCAACGACGTTTCGCTGGACGAATTGATTCCAGCGGCTTTTGCTTTGGTTCGCGAGGCGGCTCAAAGAACTTTAGGCCAGCGGCCTTATGATGTTCAGCTGATTGGCGGATTAGCGCTTAATGAAGGCAAGATAGCTGAAATGAAAACTGGCGAAGGCAAAACATTAGCCGCGGTGGCTCCAGCTTTTTTAAATGGTTTAACCGGCAAGGCGGTTCATATTGTTACGGTTAATGACTATTTAGCCAAAAGAGATACTGTTTGGATGGGACAGATATATAATATGCTGGGAATGTCCGTTGGTTGTATTACGAACGAGATGTCGTATCTATATGATGAGAATTTTCAGGCGGGAAAATCCGAAATCCTAAATCCTAAATCCGAAACAAATCCAAAATTCAAAATTCAAAATTCAAAACAGGGAAGAGGCGAGCAAGATAAAGAAAGGGATAGGGTTGGCGGGTTTAAGGTTGAAGAAAGTTTTTTGCGGCCGTGTTCAAGAAAAGAGGCCTATTTGGCGGATATTACATACGGAACTAATAATGAGTTTGCTTTTGATTATTTGAGAGACAATATGGTTATGGACGCAAGCCAAATAGTCCAGCGGGGTTTTTATTTCACTATTGTTGACGAGATTGATTCTATTTTAATTGACGAAGCTCGAACCCCCTTGATTATTTCTCAACCCGATTACGAATCGTCAAGTAATTATAGGGAGTTTGCTCGGATTATTCCCCAGCTGAAAGTGGACGATGATTATCAGGTTGATGAAAAGATGAAATCCGCTTTTTTAACTGATAAGGGCATAGAAAAAGTGGAAAAGATTTTGGGGTTGAAGAATATTTACGAGGCAAAGGGTATCCGTTATTTGCATTATTTGGAGCAAACCTTGAGGGCCCGCGTTCTTTTTCAAAAAGACAAGGATTATTTAGTAAAGAATGGCGAGGTTTTGATTATTGATGAATTTACCGGCCGCATTTTGCCGGGACGTCGTTATTCAGGCGGTTTGCATCAGGCCCTGGAGGCAAAAGAAAATGTTGAAGTCAAGCCCGAGTCGCGAATTTTAGCCACTATTACCTTTCAGAATTATTTTCGGCTTTATGAGAAATTGTCCGGAATGACCGGTACTGCTTTAACCTCAGCCGAAGAGTTTGACAAGGTTTATAAATTATCTGTTGTTTCTGTGCCTACTAATAAACCCTTAATTCGTCAAAGCTTGCCTGACCGTATTTATAAGTCAGAGTCGGCCAAACTTAGGGCAGTGGTGGCTGAAGTAAAAATTCGGCACCAAAAGGGTCAGCCGGTTTTGTTAGGCACGAGGTCAGTGGAAAAAAATGAATACCTCAGCCGTCTCTTGGATAGAGAAGGCATTAAGCATGAGATTTTAAATGCCAAAAATCATTCGCGCGAAGGCGAGATTATTGCTCAGGCCGGGCGATTTGGCGCGGTTACCGTGGCGACTAATATGGCTGGTAGGGGAGTGGATATAATGCTTGGCGGAATACCGCCAAGCAAGTTAAAAGTTAAAAGTGAAAAGTTGAAAGTTAAGGAAGAAGAATTTATAAGCGAGGAATACAAAAAATGGCAGGAAGAGAGAGAGAAGGTGCTGGCTTTGGGCGGGTTGCATATCATTGGAACGGAGAGGCACGAGGCAAGAAGAATTGACAATCAGTTGCGAGGAAGAGCTGGCCGGCAGGGCGACCCGGGTTCTTCGCAGTTTTTCGTTTCTTTGGAAGACGAGTTGATGAGGATTTTTGGCGGGGAACGTCTTAAAAATTTAATGGAGATGCTTAAAATGCCTGAGGACCAGGCCATTGAGGCGAAAATTATCTCCAATGCCATTGAAAAGGCGCAGAGCAAGGTGGAAGGGTTAAATTTTGATTCGCGAAGCCATATTTTAGAATACGATGACATAATGGCTAAACACCGCCAAAAGATTTACCTTCAACGGAGAGAAATCTTAAACATTCACTATGAAAAACTGAAAGATATGGTTGCCACGATTTTACGACAAGAAATTGAAAAAATTGTTTTGACTTACTCTGTAAGCGGTACGATTGACACGGCTGGTTTAGTGGAAGAAATAAAACTTATAATGCCTCTGTCCGCTCAGGTTTTGGCGGAATTGGAAAATTTTAAAAACAGCAACGAGTTGATTGATTATTTTAACCGGCATTGCGAAAAATTATTGCAACTAAGGGAGCAAAACGAGGGGTTGGAAAATCTGAACATGACTTATCGTTTTGTCTGTTTAAAATGTTTGGATTCATTATGGAGCGAGCATTTAGTTAATATGGAGCATTTAAAGGATTCAGTGGCTTTACGGGCTTATGGAGGCAGAGATCCGTTGGTGGAATATAAAACCGAGGGGCACAAGCTTTTTTTAGCGCTTTGGGAAGATATTAATGTTCAAATTGCCCGAACGGTTTTTAAATTATCTTTAACCCCTCAATGATGTTGCAAATGATGAGATTTTTTGGTATGTTAAGAAACATAAGAACTGATAGCGAGTAACGTGTGTTTGTCATTCTGAACACATTCACTTCGTTCAGTGTAAACTCCGTGAAGAATCTCATTGGAATTGACAAAAGAGATTCTTCGGTGCTTGAGGCGACCTCAGAATGACAGTGGGAGTGATAACAATTTTTATTGTATTTACGCCCATATAAGGAATTACTCGCTATGAGTTATAAGTAAAGAACATAAGTAGGGAACAGAAGTATGATAAAAAACGCTAACAAGAGTTATCTAATTATTGTAATCTGTTTGACGGTTTTTAGTTTGCTTTTGGTTTTTCCTCACCCCATTAATAATGTTTTGGCATGGCTTAACATTAAGTTTATTCCAGAGTTACCCGAGAGACCTTTTAAACTGGGTTTGGACTTGCAGGGCGGTAGCCATTTGGTTTATGAGGCCGATGCGTCCAAAGTGGGGCAAAAAGAGAAGAAAGAGGCGATGCAGGGCTTAAGAGACGTTATTGAAAGGCGGGTTAATATGTTTGGCGTCACTGAAGCCGCGGTCTCGGTGCAGGAAGCCGGGGAGAGCCAACGTTTAATAGTGGAATTGCCGGGAGTTAAGGATATTAATAAAGCCATTGAAATGATTGGCAAAACGCCTTATTTGGAGTTTAAAGAAGAACGTCCAGAGCAAGAGAGAGATGCTTTATTGCAAAAACAAAATGAATTTGAGCAATGGCTCAACAATAGCCAAAACCAAGCCACCTCAACCATTGAAGAGAAAATCGCCCAGTTTCAAGCCGCTTACGAGGACCCTTATTTTATTCCCACTGAACTTACTGGTCAGTATCTAAAAAAGGCAATTTTGAATTTTGACCAATCAACAATGTCTCCTGAGGTTTCGTTAGAATTCAACGATGAGGGGGCTTCTATTTTTAAGGAGTTAACTGAAAAAAATGTTGGCAAAAAAATCGCTATTTACATTGATAATGTTTTGGTCTCTTCGCCGGTAGTTAGAGAAGCAATTAGCGGAGGCAAGGCGCAAATTACAGGCACTTTCTCTGTTCAAGAGGCCCGCGAGCTTGTTAGAAATCTCAATGCCGGGGCATTGCCTCTGCCCATCAAATTAATATCGCAAACTAATGTTGGCCCAACTTTGGGTTTTACTTCGTTGCAGCAGTCATTAAGAGCCGGTTTTTTTGGATTTTTGGGCATTTGTTTATTTATGTTGGTTTTTTATCGGCTTTCTGGTTTATTTGCTTGTTTGTCGCTTGTCACTTATGTCGGACTTTTACTTTGTTTGTTTAAGTTTGTTCCAATTACTTTGACCTTAGCGGGCATTGGCGGAGCGATTTTGTCGGTGGGTATGGCGGTTGACGCTAATGTTTTAATCTTTGAACGGCTTAAAGAAGAAAGGGAAAGAGGCAATAACTTTCAGAAGTCCTTGGAGCTGGGATTTTCCCGCGCCTGGTCTTCTATTAGAGATAGTAATTTTACCACTTTGTTAATTGCCGTGATTATGTTTGGTTTTGGCTCATCTTTTGTGAGGGGTTTTGCTTTAACTTTATTATTAGGTATTTTTATGAGTATGTTTTCAGCAATGTTTGTTACCAGGGTTTGGATGAATATCTTTGTGGGCACGCGCTGGGAAAATTTCAAGCGCCTCTGGGGTTAAATCCTAAATCCTAAACCCTAAATCCTAAACAAATTCAAAATTCAAAGCTAATTTTTTGGATTTTGAACATTTTAGGACTTACGGGTTTGCTCTATTATTGTCATTCTGAGGGCACCAGCCCGAAGAATCTGACGGAGATAGCCGTCATCTCTTCGAACCTGAGGCCTCAGAGCCGAAGGCCTGAGGGTAATCCCGAAGGATCTCAATGGTTGAGACCCTTCGGCTATCGCCTCAGGGCGACACTGCGTGTCGGATTCTTCGCCTGCTGGCTCAGAATGACAGTAAACCCGTAAGTCCAACATTTAATATTGTTTAGAGTTTAGAATTTAGAGTTTAGAATTTAATAGGTTATGTTTTATTTTACAAAGTATAGAAAAATTTTTTACATTATTTCAATAATTCTTGTGGCGGCGGCTTTGGCCAGCATAGCTGTTTTTGGTTTAAATTTGGGCATTGAATTTACCGGCGGCTCGTTATTAGAAGTAAAGTATCAAAATCAAGCTCCAACCTTGGAGCAGGTTAAGGCGCAAATAAGCGCTTTGAACTTAGGAGATGTAGTTGTGCAAATAAGCGACGATGAGCGGGTTATTTTAAAAATGAAATTCATTGATGAACAGCAGAAAGAAGAGATTTTGCGAAATCTGCAGATGCTCGGTGAAGTAGAATTGGGTTCGGAAAGTTTTCAGGTTATTGGTTCGGTTATTGGGCAGGAACTTAAAAACAAAACAATCATTGTTATTATTTTGGCTCTCGCGGGCATTTTAATTTATATCGCTATTAGTTTTCGCAAAATTTCCCGGCCGGTTAAGTCGTATGTTTACGGCTTCACCGGCGTTTTGGCTTTATGTCACGACATCATTATTCCTTTGGGCATTTTCGCTTTTCTTGGCAGATATTTTGGGGCGGAAATTACCATTCCCATTATCACCGCTCTCTTGACGGTTTTCGGTTATTCTATCAATGATACGGTAGTGGTTTTTGACCGTATTCGGGAGAACCTTCTTAAAAACAAGGCCGATGATTTTAACATTATTATTGACCAGAGTTTAAACCAAACATTCGCCCGTTCAATAAATACTTCTTTCACCGTGCTTTTAGTTTTAGCCGCTGTTTTGCTTTTTGGCGGTTCCACATTGCGCTATTTTTCTTTGATTTTGTTTTTAGGGGTGGGATTTGGCACTTATTCGTCAATTTTTATAGCATCGCTTTTGGTGGTTAACATTTTTGAGCGTCAGCGAAAGAGAACCATTAAAAGGTGAGTTTGTTCTTGACATATCGGTTTATTTATGTTTAAATAGCTATGGGAATAGGAAATTGGAGTATATTTTCATTATGAAAAATAAATTTGATTATTCAAAAATTTGTTCAGGCATTCTTTCCCTTCTGCCTCATAAATCGCAAGAGGTGATTAAAAAACGGTTTGGCTTGGAGCCCTTTCAAAAAAGTCAAACCTTGCAGCAAATCGGCGATTCATTTGGCATCAGTCGGGAGAGGGTGCGTCAGATAGAGTCAAGAGTTATTTATAAACTCTGCCGTGATTGCTCTTCTATTTCGGATTCAGGCCCGCAGACCGTTTTTAGTTTTTTTAAGAACTATTTAAAGGCTCAAGCTGGCTTTAAAAGAGAAGATCTTTTATTGCGCGATTTGGCTGACGAAAAAGAGCAAAGATTTGTGTTTTTTCTTTTAAACCTTGCTCCAAATTTGCGATATTTTGCGCAGAGTGATAATTTTTATTCTTTTTGGGCAACAAACGATATTCGCGAGAAGGCGTTGGCTTTTTTAGATATTTTGCTAAAAAAACTGAAAGAAAAAAATACCCCTCTTTCTCGGCCAGCGATTTATGCTTTATCAGCCGGCGAGAATAAAATTTTTATTGACGGTCTGATTGAGGTGAGCCGGATAATTGATGAAGGGCCGTTGGGCGATATTGGTTTGGCGTTTTGGCCTGAAGTCAAGCCGAGGGGCGTGAGGGACGCTGTTTATCTTATTCTTAAAAAGAAAGGACAACCTTTGCATTTTAGTGAGATTGCCAAAAACAGCCATGGTTTAAGCGGCCATTTTTTTCAGAAGAGAAAGTTGTTAGCGCAAACTATTCATAACGAACTAATTCGCGATCCTCAATTTATCTTGGTGGGCCGAGGCATTTACGGTTTAAAAGAATGGGGCTATTCTGATGGTACGGTTAAAGATGTTATTTGTGATATTTTGAAAAAGAACAAGACGGCTTTAAGCCGTCAGGAAATTCTTGAGGAGGCCTTGCGCCAAAGAATGGTTCAACCAAATACTGTTTTTCTTAATCTCAACAATAAGACATACTTTAAAAAGGATAATGAAGGAAAATATACCTTGAAAGAAATCTAATTAACCTCTATAATTATTAAATAAGTTTGATAGACAATTGATTATAGGGGTTTTTAGTTATTTAAATGTCTAAATCCTAATGTCTAATGACAAATAAAATGCCAAAATCCAAATGTCCAATGTCAAAATTTAATCATTTTAGGACTTACGGGTTTGCCGTCATTCTGAGCCAGCAGGCGAAGAATCCGACACGCAGTGTCGCCCTGAGGCGATAGCCGAAGGGTCTCAACCATTGAGATCCTTCGGGATTACCCTCAGGCCTTCGGCTCTGAGGCCTCAGGATCGAAGAGATGACGGCTAATCGCCGTCAGATTCTTCGGGCTGGTGCCCTCAGAATGACAATTTGAAGGGCAAACCCGTAAGTTCTACATTTGTTATTTGATATTGGACATTTTATTAGACATTAGAAATTAGTCATTTGACATTTTTAGTATCCATGCTTTCTGTTTTTGATTTACTTAACCCTGGTATTTTTGTCAAAGCTCAACATATTTTAATCCTATGGTGCTTCTTTCTCTTTGGATTTATATTTTAATTGGTTTTGCTTTAACTGTTTTTGGCGTTTTTACTTGGCTTTGTTTTGTTTGGACTAACCGCGACACACTAAATCGTCAAAACATAATAACCGGCATTCAGGTAGCGGCTTTGCATACTTTTAAGATTTTTTTATATTGCTCTTTAATTTTTATTTTGATTTATATATTCTTTTACATCTACGGTAAATAAATTATGACTGTTATAGGTTTTTACAATTCATTTTTAGGCGCTACCCTGTCTCTTCTTTGGGCATTTTTCCTCATTTGGTGGTGGCTGATTTTGCCATTTATACTTTATTTTCCAGCTCGGTTTTTCCATCTTTGGTGGATTCGCTGGGAGGTTTGGTATAAAGAGCAGGACTGGATTTTGCTGGAACTTATTCCGCCGGCTGAAATTTTAAAACCAAACTTGGCAATGGACGATGTTATTAACGCTTTATGGCCTATTTATGACGGCGCTAACTGGCGGGAGCGATGGTGTGAAGGCGAAATGATTTGCGGGCCCTTTTGGCTTTCTTTTGAGATTGTCAGCATTGAAGGAATGGTCCATTTTTATATGCGCATTCTTAAAGACCAGAAGAAATTCGTGGAGTCCATTTTTCATACCCATTATCCGGAGATTGAGATTTTTGAGGTTAGTGACTACACGCAAAACGTGCCCCAAGATATTCCCAATGAAACCCTTGACCTTTACGGCGAGTATTTATCAACTATGAAGCCGGACGCTTATCCTATTAGAACTTATAAATATTTTGAAATTCGGCCCGAGGAAGTAAAGCAAGAAAAGAAGTTAGACCCTTTTGCTAATTTAATGGAGGCAATGGTTAAATTAAAGCAAGGGGAGCAATTATGGTTTCAAATTGTTTTAACCCCGATTACCAATAATGATATTCCCTGGATTGACGAAAGCAAGAAATTAGCCGACCAAATCGCCAGAAGGCCCGGGGATTCCGGCAGAAAGTCGGTGATAGGGGAGATGTTAAAACTCATTTTTTTGGGTAAAAAGCCGTATGGCGATGAAGAAAAAGCCGAGTCGCTCATTCCGCCAGAAATGAAATTAACTCCGGGCGAGAGAGAAAAGTTGGCGGCTATAGAAGCAAAAAATAGCCAAGTTGGTTTTAAAACCTATATGCGTTCGGTTTATATTTACGCCAAAGACGCTTATGTCAGCCCTAATAAAAGAATTCCCCGTTCATATTTGGCTCACTTCAGCACTACTGGCTTAAACTCAATGAGGGATTGGAGTAAAGAAAAAACTAAAATCCACTACTTTTTTCGCAAGAGGCGGCTCTACGCCAGAAAAAGAAAAATTTTTGATTTATATGTGAGACGTTTACCGCCTTTATATCCGCAAATGTCTGGGCCGGGTAATATGATTTTTACGGCCGAAGAAATCGCCACTATTTTTCACTTTCCGGCCAGAGCCATTGATTTGCCAGCCGGCGTGCCGCGCATTTTAGCTAAAAAAGCTACGGCTCCTCCTAATTTGCCTGTTGATTGAATTATTTACCCCCGCACCATAACTTTGTTTGGTGCGGGGGTTGTCTAAGCGCATGGAAAATTATAACTTTTACAATCAAAGAGTGTTGTTGAGATGTGATTTTAACGTGCCTATGAAAAGTGAGAAAATTGCCGATGATTTTCGGTTAAAACGGACTCTGTCAACAATTATTTTTTTAAAAAAAGCCGGCGCTAAAATTATTTTGCTCAGTCACTTAGGGGAGCCGCAAAGCATCAAAAGCAAAAGAAAAAGAAAAGCCAAGTTAACCTTAAAACCAATTGGAGCACGGTTGAGTAATCTTTTAAGAGAAAAGGTTTTATTCAGCAAGAAGAACAAGGGATTGTTTGTTAAAAGGTTGATAAAAAAAATGAAGCCCGGCGACATTTTGCTCTTAGAAAATTTGAGATTTGACATAGGTGAGGAGCAAAATTGTTTAAAACTCGCTAAATCCTTGGCCTGTTTGGCTGATGTTTATGTTAACGATGCCTTTGGCGCTTGTCATCTAAATCACGCTTCAATAGCGGCTTTACCAGGGCATATAAAACATTTCGCTGGCCCGGAGCTTTTGCGGGAATTTCAATTTTTAAGCCGTATTATGGAAAATCCGGTTCGTCCTTTGGTAGCTCTGATTGGCGGGACTGAGGTTGCGTTAAAAATCAGGGTTTTAAAAAAATTTTTGAAAAGAGCCGATTATCTGCTTTTGTCTGGCGAGCTTGCTAAAATTGTCTTGGCGGCCAAGGGGCTTTTAGTGGGCCGTCCTTTTCCCAGCAGAGAAGAAGAGGAGATTATTGGCGAGATTAATCTTAATGACCCGAGAATTTATCTGCCCATTGACGTTTTAGCTTCAACTAATTTGCAAGTCGCGCATTCAGTAAGACAGGCGGGTCCGGCGACGTTGAGGAAAGATGAGGATATTTTTGACATCGGACCGGAAACCACCTGTCTTTTTCGCAATATCATCAATCAGGCGGGTTCTATATTTTGGTCGGGACATTTAGGTTGTTTTAAGAAAGAAAATTTTAGCTCCAGCACTAAGGAAATAGCTCAAGCCATTGCTGATTCCCCGGCTGCATTACGATTGGCCGGAGGGGAAGACACCATAGCCGCTTTGCGGCATTTTGACTTGGCTGATCGTTTTTCTTTTGTCTCAACCAGCGGAGAAGCAATGTTAGCTTTTTTATCCGGAGAGAAACTGCCCGGCCTTACTGCCCTCGGTCTTTAAGAAAAAGTTTTTATTTATATATTTGTACATTCGTAATTTATTTGTACTTCGTAGGAAATATGGAAATTAAAAATTTAAAAAAGGTGGCCCGTCGTCTTAAAAAAGCTATTTTTCACAAAGAGCGAATTATTTTATTTGGCGATTCTGACTTAGACGGCACGACATCAGTTTTATTATTAGAAGAAACATTGAAAAATTTAGGCGCTCAAAATTTGCTGGTTTATTTTTCCGAATGGGAGAATGAAGATTATGGTTTGAACAAATCGGCCTTGCAGTTTTTAAAATCGTTTGCTCCGGCTTTATTAGTTGTTTTGGACTGTGGAATCGGCAATTTTGAAGAAATAAAAATAGCCGAAGCCCTTGGCTTTTCAACAATTATTGTTGATCACCATGAAATTTTAGGCAAAGTTCCGGCCGCTGACATTGTGGTTGACCCTAAACAGAAGGGCGACCTCTATCCGTTTAAACAATTAACCACGGTTTGCTTGATTTATCAGTTAAGTCAAATTTTAACAGGCAAAGGAATCAGTCCGGTTGTGAAGCAAGGTTTTAGCGAGTTGGCCGCTTTGGGCATTGTGGCTGATATGATGCCGGAAAAAGACCTTAATGCCGAATTACTTAGAATGGGTTCAACCAGCATTAGAGAAACCCTCAGGCCGGGTTTTCTTGCAATAATAAGGGCCGCTGATTTAACTTATAACTCGCCGCGAGAAATTTTTCAAAAACTCACCGTGATTTTGAATATCACCAAAGTCAAAAATCATCTTACTGATAGTTATCTTTTACTGAAAGAGTCCTCTTGGGAGGCGGCTATGGATTTGGCAAAAGATTTAATACGTCAAGCCAAAAGCCGTAATCAAGACATTATTCAGATTACAGAAGAGGTCTCCAAAAGGGTTGAAAATTCTTCTGCGCCGATAATTTTTGAGGGTGACTCTCAATGGCCCAGAGTGTTCTCCGGGGCAGTGGCTTCGCGTATTTGCAACAAGTATAAAAAGCCCACATTTATTTTTAAAAAAGGCATTGAAAAAAGCCGCGGTTCGGTAAGAACGGCTTATGGCTTGGACGCGGTAGCTGCCCTGAAAACATGCTCGGCTTTTTTAACAATGTATGGCGGTCATCCGCCAGCCGCCGGTTTTACGGTGTTGAATGAGAATATAGATAAGTTAAAGAAGTGCTTGGAGAGCTATTTTTTTAATTTGGAGCGGTAGTTTTTTATTTCTTATTTTTTATGGAAAGTCATAAAAAGATAATCATCAACATTGACGGTGGCTCAAGGGGCAATCCCGGGCCAGCGGCCTTTGGTGTTATTTTTTTTGACCAATCTGGTCGCATTCTAAAACAATACAGCCAAGCAATTGGTCAGGCCACTAACAACGAAGCGGAATACTGCGGGTTAATTTTTTGTCTCAAAAAAGCCAAAGCCATTTTTGGTAAAACAAAATTGGCTGATTATGTCTTTGAAATAAGGTCTGATTCAGAGCTTTTGGTGCGCCAGATGCAACATCGCTATAAAGTGAACGGAGAAAAAATTCAGCCTTTATTTTTAGAAGCGTGGAATTTATTGATTGGATTTTCCAATGTTGAATTTGTGGCGGTGCCTCGCGAACAAAACATTAAAGCCGACCAACTTGTTAACGAAGTCCTTGACAAAGATAAACAGCAAAAGGTCTCGTCGCTTTTTTAAATTGAAATAATAATAAAGAAAAACCCGCGCTTAAAGCGCGGGTTTTTCTTTTGTCTTAGTAAATCTATAAGCCGAATTCTGTGCCAATTTTGTTTCTGCTGATTACGCTCGCAGATAAAATTGGTGCAACCATTTGTCTAGCCCGGCAGTTGCCTGCGTCGGGTCAAGCGAGCCACTTTTACCGAACCGAAAATACAGGGGTCAGACCCCCTTTAAATCTTGCAGGCAGTTTTTAGGGGGGGGTCTGACCCCTGTATTTTCGGTTCGGTTTGCTCTTGCGCTCTGGTAAGGATTTAGCCGTTTCACCCGAGCACATAATAAATTATGTGCTCGGCTCGCCAAGCACATAACAAGTTATATGCTCGGAGTTCCTCGCCTTTCGGCTCGGAACGTCTCTGTTCGCACCTCTCGGATCACTCCGGACGGGCGTTACCCGCTACCAATGCCTCGCGCACAGCGCGAGGAAATCCGAAATCCGAAATCCGAAATCCGAAACAAATTCAAAATCCTAAATTCAAATTTTCAAAACCATTTTTTGTTTTCGTTTTGAATTTCAAAGATTTGAATTTTGAAATTGTTTCGAATTTCGTACTTCGTGCTTCGAATTTTCTTGTGCTATGCACAAGGCTGAGCGTTCGGACTTTCCTCTGGCCTTATAATTTGCTATTATAAAATCAGTGGTCGCGTGATTTACTAAGCATTTGCATAATAGCATTTTTTTATTAATTGGTCAATGTTACGCAGGATTTTAAATTATAAAACTAAAACAGTGTCATTAGCCGCTTTTTTTGTGGCTTTTTTTACGTTTTTGGGCTATGTTTTAGCTATTTTACGAGATAATTTTTTAGCCAACTTTTTAACCAATACTCAGGCAGATGTTTATTGGGCCGCTTTCCGCGTACCGGATTTTGTTTATGGCATTTTAATAACCGGCGGCGTTACCGCAGCTTTTTTGCCTGTGTTTGCTGATTGCTGGCAGAAAGACAAACAAGCGGCGCGGAATTTATTTAGCAATGTTTTTACTTTTTTTCTTTTAGCTTTAGCCGCCCTTTCTTTTCTATTGGCTATTTTTGCTCCTTTTATTATTGACCTAATCGTGCCGGGTTTTAGTAATACTCAGCAAGACCAAACCGTTATTTTAGCGCGCCTAATGTTTCTTAGTCCGATTATCTTGGGGGTCTCAGCTATTTTTTCCGGGGTTTTGCAGTATTTCGATTTTTTTATCGCATTTTCCTTGGCACCCATTTTTTATAACTTAGGCATTATTATTGGCATCATATTTTTTTTACCCCTGATAGGTTTACCGGGTCTGGCTTTGGGAGTTGTTTTTGGGGCTTTGATGCACTTTTTTGTTCAGTTGTTTCCTTTATTGAAAGTCGGATTTATGCCAAGCTTTCTTCTTCAATTAAATTCAGCGAATTTGAAAAAGATTTTAAAACTTATGGCGCCGCGAACCATTGGAGCTGGCGCTTATCATTTGAATCTGATAGTGATTACGGCCATCGCTTCTTTATTGGCGGCTGGCTCCATTAAAATTTTCAATTTAGCGAACAATCTTTATGGGGTGCCGCTCGGTTTAATTGGCGCGCCTTTTGCCATAGCTGTTTTTCCTTTATTATCCCGCTGTTGCGCCAAACAAGAGAAGGAGAAATTTTTAAAAGCCCTCTCGCGGACCTTTTCGTCCATTCTGTTTTTAACTGTTCCGCTTTCCGCTTTCTTTTTTCTTTTTAGGGTCCAGATTGTCAGATTGCTTTATGGTGCTCAAATTTCCGCTGGCGGGCATTTTGGCTGGTGGGAGACACGGCTCACCGCTAGTTCAGTAGGAATTTTTGCCATTTCAATTTTTGCCGCTTGTTTGGTGCCGCTTTTGGCTCGTGCTTTTTATTCTTTACAAGACACCAAAACACCGGTTAAAATCGCAATTTTTTCCATTATTTTCAATCTATTTTTAACTTATTTTTTTGTCCGTATTTTAGGCCCGGGCAATGCCTTTGCTAATTTGCTGGCAAATTTTTTAAAAGTTGAGAAACTAAACAATTTGGAGATACTTGGCTTGCCTTTAGCTTTATCTATTTCGTGTCTTGGGCAATTTTTTTGGCTGTTGTTTTATCTAAAAAGAAAAATTAATCTTAAAACATATCGTTTTTTAGAGCCATTTTTTGCGCTTAAGGTTTTAATGATTACTTTAATAAGTTCATTAGCGGCTTATTTCTGCTTGCGTTTGAGCGCTCAATGGTTTAACGTTAACACTGTTTTAGGGCTTTTTTGGCAGATTGTTTTTTCCGCCTCAATCTCAATATCCGTTTATTGTTTTTTAGCTTTGGCTTGGGGTTTTAAAGAGCCGGTTTTATTATGGCGACATTGTTTATTATTTGTCAAACGTTTCAAGTTTCATTTTAGGGGCATTAGAGGACAAAACTGAATATATGGACGAGAATTTTAATAATAAAAACAATATCAGAAATTTCGTTATAATAGCCCACATAGACCACGGCAAGTCAACTTTGGCTGACCGTTTTTTAGAAATGACCGGGGCGGTTCATAAAGATAAAATGAAAGAGCAATTTTTGGACTCAATGAATCTTGAGCGCGAGAAAGGCATTACAATTAAAATGCACCCAGTCCGTTTGACTTGGCGGCCAAATCAAACGGAAATCCAAAGCACGAAATCCGAAATTCTAAACAAATCCAAAATCCAAAATCTAAAATCTAAAACAAACAGTTTAGAGTTTAGAATTTCGAATTTAGGATTTGCAAATTCAGGATATATCCTGAATTTGATAGATACTCCCGGGCACATAGATTTCTCTTATGAAATATCCCGCGCTTTGGCTTGTTGCGAGGGGGCATTGCTTTTAGTGGACGCGGTTAAAGGCATTCAAGCGCAAACCCTTTATAATTTAAGCCAAGCTCAAAAACAGGGCCTAACCATAGTCGGCGCTGTCAACAAAATTGATTTGCCTCAAGCTCGCGTTAAAGAAACCCAAGAAGAGCTGGCGGAAATTCTCAATTTGAGTCCTGAAGAAGTTTTTACTATATCAGGAAAAACTGGCGAGAATGTGGAGGCGCTTTTAAATTTTTTAGTTAAAAAAATACCGCCTCCTCTTGTATCGGATACCGCAAAACCCTTTAAGGCGCTGGTTTTTGATTCTAAATACGATTCTTTTTTTGGGGTTGTGGCTTATGTTCGCGTTTTTAACGGTCATATCGCACCCGGCGATAAAATATATTTTATGCAAGCAAACCATCAAGTCGAATGTAAAGAAGTGGGTTATTTTATGCCTCAACTTATCTCTAATATATGTCTAAATTCCGGAGAAATTGGTTACATTAAAACAGGAATTAAAATTCCTGCTAAGGTTAAGGTCGGCGAGACCATAACTGTTCTTAAAAATTTCCCCGAGAAGAATCGTCATCTATGGGATATCGGATATAGTGATATTAAACCACTTCCTGGCTACAAAGAACCCCAGCCGGTTTTATTTCTAAGTTTATACCCCTACAATGCCGATGAATTTGACCAATTAAGAGATGGTTTAGAAAAGTTGCGGCTTAATGACCCGTCTTTAAATTTTACCACCGAGTCAAAGATACTCTTGGGCTGCGGTTTTCGCCTTGGTTTTTTAGGTTCTTTGCACGCAGAAATTACTATTCGTCGGCTAAAAGAAGAATTTAATTTGGACTTGGTAGCCACTTCGCCGCAAGTAGTTTTTAAGGTTGTTCTTAACAATGGCGCAGAAAAGTTGATTTCTTCACCGTCTCTTTGGCCTGATATGACTTTAATTAAAGAAACAGAGGAACCTTATTGCGATTTGGAAATTATTACGCCAAATGATTATATTCATTATCTTTTCCCTCTTTTAAAGAATTTTAGTATTTCTTTGCAGGAGATAAAATTTTTAACGCCCCAAAAATCGGTTTTGCAGGCCAGAGCTCCATTAAGAGAAATAATCAGCGGTTCTTTTTATGATAAAATAAAGACAGTTACTCAGGGTTACGGTTCGTTTAGTTTTATATCTGCGGGTTATCAGAAGAGCGATTTAGTAAAAATGGATATTTTAATAGCCGGAGAAGCCGAAGATGCTTTTGCAAAAATTGTGCCCAGAAACGAGGCCTACGAAATCGGTAAAAATTTTATCCGCAAGCTAAAAGATATTTTGCCGTCTCAGCAGTTTTTGGTTGCCTTACAAACGTCGGTTGGCGGTAAAATAGTGGCGCGGGAAAATATCTCCGCTAAAAGAAAAGATGTTACCGCTCCATTATATGGCGGCGATGTTACTCGCAAGAAAAAGCTTTTAGAGATTCAAAAAAAAGGTAAAAAAGATTTACAAAGCAAGGGCAAGGTGCGTATACCCGCTAATGTATTTTTAGAAATGTTGAGAGATTAACTTGCCCTGCTTTTGCCCGCCGAAGTTTTAACGAAGGCGGGAGCCCGCCGAAGGGTTAGTAAAAGATAGGCCAGAGCAGTGAGACAACCATACTCAAAGAGACCAAAGAAATTAAAATAACCCAGATTATTTTGAATAATTTTTTAGTTTTCATTTTTGCGTTTTTATGTTAAAAATATATTAGGTTTGTAGGATGTCTATTTTTAATTATAATGCGAAAATCATTAAGATTCAAATCTAAAAAAAAGAGCCGAGTGCTGCGAACAAGCAGGCGAAATTTATGGGGTTGGCGTTTTTTAATGATTTTTGCCTTGCTGATTTTTATTGTCGGTTTAGTTATTGGCAATATTGAGTTAATTCAAAGGCGGAAAAAACTAAAAGGGAACTTGAGTGATTTAAAAAACCAGTTTGAAGACATAAATAACGGACTAAAAAATGAGCAAATGGATAATTTTATTGATAACTCGCCAGCTTATTTGGAAAGAGTTGCCAGAGAAGAATTAAATTTAAGAAAACCTGAGGAAAATGTGGTTGCTTTTCCTTTAAAAATTGAAGAAGAAGTTGATAAGACCGAAGGGCTTTTACAAAAGATTAAAGACAAGCCAAAATAGAGGATTATTGCGGGGTTAGTTGAGCGGCTCAACATAACCTTCCCAAGGTTGAGAGGCGGGTTCGACTCCCGTACCCCGCTCAATAATTTTTGGTCTGTCATTCTGAGCCCGTTAGGGCGAAGAATCTCTATGAGACAATATTACACTTACATCGCCACGAATAAACTAAATAGGGTTTTATACACTGGCGTTACAAATGATTTGGAAAGACGAATGTTTGAGCATAGGAGTAAATTGATTTCCTGATTCACTTCAAGATATAATGTGGTAAAATTGATTTGGTTTGAAACCTTTGATTCGCCAGAAGAGGCGATTGATGCTGAAAAGAAAATTAAGGGATGGACAAGGGCAAAAAAATTGAATTTGGTCAGAACAATAAATCCAAATTTTAACGATCTATTGATTGAGAAATGAGACCCTTCGGTCGCTTAAGGCGACCTCAGGGTGACGCCGTTGCGCCGGAGTAACTCAAAGGTAGAGTAGCTATCTCGTAAGTAGCAAGTTGCGAGTTCGATTCTCGCCTCCGGCTCTTTAATTATTAGGGTAAATATGTTATAAATTTAATATGAAGGACTACGTTGAACAATTGAATCGTCTTTTTAAAGAGCTCCAATTTTTGGAGCAACATCTTTGACATTGGAGCAAAAAGAGAAAAATTAAAAATTTTAGCGAAAGATTTTGAAAATCCGGTTATTTGGCAGAACAAATCAGCGGCCCTAAAGCAACAACAAGAGATTATCCAAATTAAAGAAACCCTTGCTTTATTTGATGAGTTGAAAAAATCAACTGATGATTTAAAGGAATTGGCCGGCTATCTTGCCAGCGAGGAAGAAGAGAAGGATTTTTTTCAGGAGTTGGCATTATTAAAGGCCGTTTTTCGTCGGCAAATTCAAAAATTGTTTTTAACGGGTAAATACGATTCTTGTTCGGCTATTATAGTCATTCAAGCGGGGGCTGGCGGCAGAGATGCCGAGGATTGGGCGGCTATGTTGTTGAGAATGTATCAGAAATACTGCGAAGAAAAAAAATGGCTTTGTAAGATTTTATCGCAAGGCCTTACTGAAGGCGGCGGACCCGAAGGCAGAATCGGCATTAAAGAAGCGGCTCTGTCTATTAAAGGGGATTTTGTCTATGGGTTGTTAAAAAAAGAAACGGGCGTGCATCGTTTAGTCCGCATTTCTCCCTTTTCCGCTAAGAAATTGCGTCAGACATCTTTTGCTCAAGTTGAGGTGGCGCCTCAATTGTCAGATAAAACTAGCCCTCTTAATTTAAGGCAGGACGACTTGAAAATAGAAACATTCAGAGCGGCTGGCCATGGTGGGCAGAATGTAAATAAAAGAGAAACCGCTGTTCGCCTGACGCATTTGCCCACAGGTCTGATTGCTTCCTCACAGATTGAAAGAACGCAGATTATGAATAAAAAAATTGCTATGAATTTTTTGTTGGTAAAATTAGCCGCTTTACAGGAAGCTCAAAAACAGCAGGAAATGCAAGATGAAAAATCTAAAATGAGGCAGAAAATCGGCAGCGGCAAAAAACGCACGGCTGATTTTGGACAACAAATCAGGTCTTATATTCTGCATCCTTATAAATTGGTTAAAGACCATCGTACTCAGGTGAGCGTATCGGATACCGAAGCAGTTTTAAATGGCGATTTGGAGCAATTTATAGAAGCGGAAATTAAGTGTTTGGTTTGAAAATTTGAGCCACAGGCGAAAAATTTTCAGCTACCAAACCTTTACTAACTGCGAATTACGAAATGCCTTTTTAAGGTCCGTCCTTAGCCGCTGGCTTTTCAATGTTTACAACCCGAGTTTAAACAGTACTGTTTAAACTCGGGTTGTAAACATTGCGACAGACCTTGTTTTTTGGCATTTCGTAATTCGCAGTTACTAACACTTGTCCTCTTGGGCGAAATTTGCATGATAAAGTTTGACCAAGTATCTAAAGTTTATAATAGCAAAGACGAGCCGATTGTAGCACTTAAAGAAATTTCTTTTACTGTTGGAGAAGGAGAATTTGTTTGCGTTGTTGGAAAATCAGGCGCCGGCAAAACCACGCTCATTAAACTTTTGACCGGCTATGAAAGGCCTACCAATGGTCAAGTTTTTTTTCGTGGAGCAGATGTTCACAGCATAACTCCATCAAGTTTACAAAAAATTCGCCGGAAAATCGGCGTAGTTTATCAGGACTATAAATTGTTGCAAACAAAGACGGTTTTTGAAAATTTAAGCTATATTATGCAGGTTATCGGTATATCCGATACAGACATTAACCGAGATATTGCCCAGGTTTTAGAGATTGTTAAGTTAGAATGTCGGGCTTGCAGTTTTCCTCAGGACTTATCAGGCGGAGAGAAACAGCGATTAGCCATTGCCCGCGCCTTAATTCATCGTCCCGAACTTATAGTGGCTGATGAACCAACCGGCAATTTAGACCCCTATTATACTTTTGAGATAATAAGTTTATTTAAAAAAATTAGTCAAATGGGGGCAACAATTATTTTAGCCACCCATAACAAAGAAATTGTTGATAATTTGAAAAAAAGGGTTATTACTTTAGAGCAGGGTAGGATTATTTCAGATGACCCCGAAGGAAGATTTATTCTCTAATGTTAATTTTAATTTATTTAGGACTTACGGGTTTGC
>CAYVXQ010000001.1:0-31061 GCA_964454625.1 uncultured Candidatus Saccharibacteria bacterium | reverse complement strand
GATATCAAAGCCATCACCGAGGCGATAAAGGCGGAGAGAAATTGGGCTATTGGGCCTCAAGTAGAACAGTTTGAGAAAAAATTGGCGAGTTATTTGGGCGTAAAATACGCTCTGGTTTTTAATTCAGGCACCTCGGCCTTGCACGGTCTAATGCTTGCTTTGGGAATTGGTTTGGGAGATGAGGTAATCGTGCCTTCTTTTACTTTTATTGCCACAGCCAATGCTCCTATTTTTGTTGGGGCTAAGCCGGTTTTTGCGGAAATAGAATCAAAGACATTTGGCTTGGACCCGGCTGATGTGGAGAAAAAAATTACTAAAAAAACAAAAGCCATAATGCCTATCCATTATGGTGGCAGTTCCTGCCAGATCAAGGCGCTGAAAAAAATAGCGCAGAAGCACCATCTTTTTTTGATTGAAGATGCCGCTGAATCGTTGGGGGCAAAAGTAGGCAAACAAAAAGTTGGCTCTTTCGGCCAGGCAGCTATTTTAAGTTTCTGCCAGAATAAAATCATCACCACCGGAGAGGGCGGGGCGGTTGTTACTAACTCGCCTAAAATTTATGAATGGCTGAAACTTATCCGTTCGCATGGCCGGAGAGAAAAACAAAACTATTTTTCTTCCACCCAAAAAGCAAACTATGTTTCCTTGGGATACAATTTCCGAATGTCAAACATTGCGGCGGCCTTGGGCGTGAGCCAGCTTCAAAAGATTGACAAGATTATCGCCCAAAGGCGAAAAAATGCCGCTTATTTGAATAAAAAATTAAATATCCTTGAAGACAAAATAGTTCTTCCAGGCTCTCTAAAAAATTATTTTCACGTTTTCCAGATGTACACCATTATGGTCAAAGATGGCGAAAAAACAAGAAACAACCTCAAAAATTATCTTGAAAAAAATGGGATTACCGCCAAGATTTATTTTGACCCAGTTCATTTATCCGCTTTCTACAGGAGAAAATTCGCTTTTCAAAAAGGCGCCTTGCCAATCACCGAGAAGATTGCTCAAGAAGCCTTGTCATTGCCTCTTTACCCCGGCTTAACGCAAAAAGAGATGGACTATATCGCGAATAACTTAATTTCATTTTTTAGAAAATAAAAAATATGAAGACATCAGCAAAATTTTTTCAGAATAAAGATATCCTGGTAACCGGCGGCTGCGGCTCTATCGGCAATGAGATTGTCAAGCAATTGTTAAAATACCCTATTAAAAAGGTGCGCGTACTGGATCACAACGAATCCGGCCAGTTTTTCTTATGGCAAAAATCAGCAGGCAACGGAAAGATGAGCAATCTCTTAGGAGATATAACAAACAAAGAAAGAGCAAGAGAGGCAATGGAAGGGGTGGATATAGTTTTTCATTGCGCCGCCTTGAAACATGTAGCAATGTGCGAATTTAATCCCTCTGAAGCAGTGGCGACAAATGTCATTGGCACCCAGAATCTCATTACTGCGGCGCGGGAAAATGGCGTGAAAAGGTTTATCAGCATCAGCACTGATAAGGCGGTCAATCCCATTAACACAATGGGCGCGACAAAGCTTTTGAGCGAAAAACTGATTCAAAATGCCCCGGTAGGCGATTGCCAAACTATGTTTTCCTGCGTCCGTTTCGGCAATGTGCTTAACTCGGACGCCTCGGTTATTCCTATTTTCAGACAGCAAATAGCCAAAGGCGGGCCATTAACCATTACCGCACCCCAAATGGTCCGCTTTTTTATGTCAATTCCTCAAGCGATTAATCTTGTTTTGACTGTTGCCAGAGTAATGAAAGGCAGAGAGATATTTATTTTGAAGATGGGGGCAATGAAGATTACTGATTTAGCCGAGGTGATGATAGAGGATTTGGCCGAGCATTTTGGCTACAACCCCAAAAAAATAAAAATCAAAATAATCGGCGTCAGGCCCGGAGAAAAGATATACGAGTCATTACTCACCGAGGAAGAAGCGCGAGATGTTGATGAGCAAAAGGATATGTTTATTTTACGGCCGAAAAAAACAGCGAGCATCGCTCGCCGTCTCCCCATTCCTATTATCGGCAGTTATAATTCAAAATACGCTTGTCTCTTGTCTAAAAATCAAATCAGGGCGATTATTTCGCCTATTCTCCTCTAAACATTATCTGGAGGGTTTTGAGCAGAATGCCCAAGTCCAGAAGGAAAGAGCGGTTTTTTAAATAATAAAGGTCATACTGGAATTTTTCCTGGCTGTCCATCGCTGTCCTGGCGTATTTGAATTTAATTTGCGCCCAGCCGGTAAAACCGGGCTTGATAATGTGGCGCAGATTGTAATGGGGTATGGCTCTTTCTAATTTTCTGACAAACTCCGGCCGCTCGGGCCGCGGCCCTATTAAAGCAATGTCGCCCCTGAGAACATTGAGCATTTGCGGCAGTTCGTCAAGGTGAATTTTTCGCAAAATTCGCCCCGCTCTGGTAGCTCTTTCGTCATTGGCTTTGGCCCACTCCGGTCCGTGTTTTTCAGCATCCGGTTGCATTGTGCGGAATTTGTAAAGCCAAAAACTCCTACCTTCTTTGCCGGTTCTTTGTTGTTTGTAAAACACTGAACCGTTGTCTTCTTTTTTAATCAACAAAGCTATAATTGGCCAAAGCGGCGAGGTAACAAGCATAATCACTAAAGCGAAGAAGATGTCAATGAGTCGTTTGATTTTGTCATAGGCGTTTTTTTCTCCCTCAGCCAGATTACTTAAAAACCATTCTTGGTCAATAAAATCAACCGGAATTTTATTAAAAAGAATCTCGTATGCCGAAGCCAAGTTTAAAAAGTTTATTTTTAAGGCCAGGCAGTTATAGAGTTCTTTAATAATTGTTTTTTGTTGGTTGATGTTTTGTGCGATAATTAAGGTATTTATTTTTTCTTTTTTCACTTGAGCATAAAGCGATTGCGAAGTGCTAAGAAACTTAATAAAGCGGTAGCCAAGTTGGGGATGGGCCTTGATTTCAGCTACTAATTTATCTGTCCAGTGGTTTTTGCCCAAGATACCGGCATTTTTTAAAAAACGTGAAGAAAAAAACCAATAAAACAGTTGACGCCAAATAATAATAAAAAAACCGAAAAGCACAAGGTTGAGCAAAAGATTTGTTTTAGGGGTGATGCCAAAAAGCGGTATTGTGTAAAAGAAGATAACGCCAATAGCCAAACAAACAGCCAAGCACATACCAAGCCGAGCCAGCAAGTTTTCTCTTGGGTTGGTGAAATCTAAATCATAGAGGCCGAAGATATAAAAAAGCACCAGCCAGATTAGATATAGAATGGAAAAGGGCAGTAAGTGCTGTTCAAGGATATTGAGGGAGAAGTTGGACCAAAAACCCAAATACACGGTGTAAAATAAGGCAATGTAAGCGAAAATAATATCGCCCAAAACCAAAGTAATTTTTCTGATTCTTTGTTTCATTATTATATTATGCCGCACCTTTCTTTCAAAAGCAATAATGTTTGACAGAAAAATTTTATGGGGGTATGATGAAACCGTATGAAAAAAGTTAAATTTCCATTTCCGGTTTTTACCATCAAAGAAGGCAGATGGTTTGTCTCAGAATGTCCTGTTTTAGGCATTGCCACACAAGGTAGAACAGAAAAAGAGGTAAGAAAAAATATGATTGATTTAATAAAAGAATATCTGGCGGACCCGGATACTCCAAAGGGGCAAATGCAAGAACTTGCGTCTTCGTCTTTAAGTTATATCTCTGTGCCGGTGGCGAGTGAGTTGTTGTATGGGCAAACTTAAATCATTAAAACAAAAAGCAGTGATTAAAATCTTAGAAAGCAATGGTTTTGTGAAAACAAAAGCAGGCAAATATTTTGCTTTTAAGAAAAGATTAACTGATGGCAGGGTTTTAACTACTTGAGTGCCGCACCATCAAATGGTGTCGGTTTTTGTTATTGGCTACATGAGATGATTGCAAAACTATTTCTGCTGCAATTTTAGCTTTTTGGCTGCGACTTCGTCGGGCTGGCGTAAAAAGATTTTCACCATAGCTGGGCTATGGCTCAAATCTTTTTCCTTGCCCTTCTCGTCTCGCTCAAAAATCTAAAATTTCGCTACGGAATAGTTTTGCAATCATCTCAGTATTAAACAAACTGAAAAACCAAGAGAGGAATTTGAATAATAATTTTAATATAATTTATGGGAAAAAAATCACGGCTCAAAAAACAAATTAAAGCAGGCGAGGTATTACAAAATTTACCCGCTAAAGTAAATGAAAAAGTTCAGCAAAGCGGCTGGGAGCGATTTTGGCTTTGGTTAATTTATTTAAGCTCAGCAACTGCTTTATCTTCTCCTTTTATATTAAGCGGCAAGTTTTATTTTCCTTTTGTTGGGCCAAAAGGGCTTTTTATTATGGCTTGCTGTCAGGCGGCTTTCTTTTCTTGGTTGGTTTTACTTTCAACTACTAAAAAATATCGTCCTCGTTTAAATGCGATCTTGGCCGCTTTCTTTTTATTTGTTTTAATGTTGATTTTGTCAACTATTCTGGGCCAGGATCCTTCGCGGTCGTTTTGGTCCAAGTTTGAAAGAATGACCGGCCTTTTAATGTGGTTGCATTTGTTTGGCCTGTTTTTTGCTTTAAGCAATACCTTTTCTTTAAAGGCATGGAAACGATTGTTCGCCTTATCAGTGATGTTTGGCATTGTTATTTCTTTAATGGCTTTGGCAGAACAGGCCGGCATTAAAGCGTTTGATTTTTCCAAAAGAGGCGGCTCTACCTTGGGCAACAGTTCATTTTTGGGCACCTATCTTTTATTTAATATATTTTTCGCCGCCTATCTTTTTTTTGGCGATTTAAAACTAAGATGGTGGAGGATTGTTTGGTTGGTCGCTGTTATTTTGTCTGTTGCGGCAATTTATTTCAGCCATGCCCGGGCGGCTTTATGGGTTTCAATCGGTGGTTTGTTTTTAATGGCGGCTTTATTTTTTTCTTTTAAAATACCTCAAAAGAAAGTTCGCTTGGCAAGCCGCGTTGTTTTGGCTATTGGTTGCTTAGTTGTTTTGGCGGCTGTGGTGATGTTGTTTATTCCCGGCAATCCGGTTTCTGATAAGTTTGCCGCCATAGCAACCAAGTCGCGGCCAGTTAATTGGGCAATGGCTTGGAAAGGGTTTTGGGAAAAGCCGTTATTTGGATGGGGGCTGGAAAATTATTATTTGCTTTTCCCTAAGTATTTTAATCCTTGCTTATTCACGCCCGAGTGCGGTGGCGAGGTTTGGTTTGACAGAACGCACAATATTATTTTAGATACTTTAGTCGCCAACGGCATATTCGGTTTTTTGGCTTATTTGGGATTATTAGGCACTTTGGCCTGGACATTTTATAAATCGCGCGAGAAAGATTTCTGGGCTTTTTCCGCGATTGTTTCTTTGCTGGCGGCATATTTTATACAAAACTTGACTGTTTTTGATATGCCGGTGAGCTTGTTGATGTTTGTTATTATTTTGTCTTTTGGCAGTTTTTTCGTTAGTCAACCCAGTCAAATATTATCGCAAGAAACCTTTGAACCAAATAAAAGAAAATGGCCGGTGGTTATTGTGGCCATAGTATTTTTAATTTCTTTTTCTTATTATGTGATTCAGCCGGCTCGAACAGGCACCCTTATTTTAAAAGCCATTCAGTCCCCGAACCTGCCGCAACGTTTGCAGTATGCTCAAGAAGCATTAGATGTTTCTCCTTTGGGCCGTTATCAAGTCCGCGATTTTTTCACTGAGCAATTTTCAATGGATATTCAGCGAAATTTAAAAGATATTACAGAAAACGAAGAAGTAAAAAAATGGGTTAAAAATATTTTTGATTTTTTAGTTGCGCAGTTGGAAAAGAGCAAGCAAGAATCGCCATTGGATTACAGCGCCACTTTGCGACTGGCCCAAACCTATAATCTTTATACTTATTTTGATTTTTCCAAGGCGGATTTGGCCGAAAAATATAGCCAAGAAGCCGTGGCTTTGTCGCCAAACAACCCCCAAAGTTATTGGTCTTTGGCTCAAGCCCAGTTTTATTCAGGCAAAAACAGCGAAGCCCTTGCGGCTGCGGAAAAAGCCGTGGAATTAGAGCCCAAATGGTTTTTTTCTTGGCGCTTAGCTGTTCAGGTGGCGCGGGGAAGCGGCGATGAAGAAAAAGTTCAGCAACTCTCCCAGCAGGCCTTGGACTTGGCTTTATCATCCATTGCTCAAAACCCGGATAATTTAAGCTATTATCAGTATGCCGCGGACTTTGCCACAAATTTGGGAAAAACAGAGCAAGCCCAAGAGATTGCTCAAAGAGCTATATCGCATAATTTTGATTGGCAGAGTGAATTTACTAACTATTTGCCCCCAGCAGCTGATGTTAGCGCAACCTCCAGCCCTTAGACATTATGATGCAAAAACAGGAAAAATTTTATATCACAACCAGCATCGCCTATACTAATTCTTTGCCGCACATTGGATATGCTCTGGAATTGATTCAGGCGGATGTGGCGGCTCGGTATAATCGCTTGCTGGGTAAGAATGTTTGGTTTTTAACCGGCACTGACGAGCACGGCTCCAAGATTGCCCGAGCCGCCAAGGAGGCGGGCAAAACCCCGCAGAATTTTTGCAATGAAATTTCCATAAAGTTTAAGGAATTAAAAGCAATTTTGGATTTGTCTTTTGATGATTTCATTAGAACAACAGATCAGTTGCGGCACTGGCCGGTTGTTCATAATGTTTGGCAGAAACTGAAAGAAAATAATGACATTTATAAAAAAAAATATAAGGGTCTCTACTGTGTTGGCTGCGAAGCGTTTTTAACTGAAAAGGATTTGATTGACGGTAAATGTCCTAATCATAAAAAAGAGCCGGAAATCATTGAAGAAGAAAATTATTTTTTTCGTCTTTCCAAATATCAGGCAGGACTAAAAGACATTTTAGAGAATGATAAAATCAAAATTTTTCCCGAAGCCAAAAAAAACGAAATGCTAAACTTTATTAAAGAGGGCTTGGAGGATGTCAGTTGTTCACGAAGCAAAAAAAAATTGCAATGGGGCATATCTGTTCCAGATGACGCAAATCAGGTGGTGTATGTCTGGTTTGAGGCGTTGATAAATTATCTTTCCGCTTTGGGCTACGGGGCGAGTAACAGCGAAAAATTAGAATTATATTGGCCCCCCGACATTCAGGTAATCGGCAAAGACATAACAAGGTTTCATCTTTTGCTTTGGCCTGCTATGCTTTTATCTTTGGGTTTATCTTTGTCTAAGTCGTTTTTAATCCACGGATACATTACAGTTGGCGGCGAAAAAATGTCCAAGTCCTTAGGTAATGTGATTAGCCCATTTGAATTGATTGAAAAATACACTCAAAAAATCGGCAACAAAGAAGCGACTATTGACGCTGTGCGGTATTTTCTTTTGCGAGAAATATCACCAACCGAGGACGGCGATTTTACCTATGAGAAGTTTGAGGGGCGATACAATAGCGACTTGGCGGCCGGCATAGGCAATCTTGTTGCGAGGGTTTTAGCGGTTGCCATTAAATTAAATCCGAAATCCGGAATCCGAAATCCGAAACCCGCCAAAGGCGAGGCTCTCCGAGGGCGGCAAATTCAAAATTCTAAATTACAAAAAGAAACAGAAAAAACGAAAGAAAAATATGAGGTGGCGGTAGGGGATTTTAAATTCAATGAGGCGTTGGGTGCTATTTGGGAGCTGATTGGTTTTTGCGACAAGTATATTAACGACGAGAAACCCTGGGAAAATAGAGAAAACTCAAAAGAAGTTATTAGTAATTTGTTATTTATTATTTATAGCATCGCCGAGATGCTCAAGCCATTTATGCCCCAAACCGCCGAGAAAATTTTAGAGCAAATCAAGACAGGCTCTTATAAATTGAGTTCGGAGAGCAAAAGCCAGCCGCTTTTTCCCCGAATTTAGGCTCAGGAAATGTTTACAACCCGAGTTTAAACATTTTAAAATGTTTAAACTCGGGTTGTAAACATTTAAACATTGTAAGGTATGCAGCAAGAAACAAAAATTTGTCAGAATTGCAAAAACAGCTTTATCATTGAGCCCGATGACTTTGATTTTTATAAGAAAATCAAAGTTCCTGCCCCAACATTTTGCCCGGCGTGCCGGCTGATGAGAAGAATGGTTTTTAGAAACGAACATTTTTTTTATAAAAGAAAGGATAGCCGAACAGGCGAGTTTATTTTTTCAACTATTTCTGGAACAGCTCAGGTTAAGGTATATGAAACGGATTATTGGCGGTCGGATAACTGGAATCCGATGGATTATGGCAGGGACTATGACTGGCAAAGGCCGTTTTTTGAGCAATTTTTAGAGTTGGCTCAGCAAGTGCCATGGTTCAGCAGGTCAGTTGTAGATTTAATCAACAGCGATTACAGTGCCAGTGCCAGTCATCTGAAAAACTGCTATTTAATTTTTAATTCAGAAGGCAACGAGGACTGCGCCTATGGTGTGGTAGTTTGTAATTCAAAAGATTGTTTTGACAATTATGCGTTGTATTTAAGTGAGCTGTGCTATCAGTGTTTTATGGTTCACAATTCTTATCGTGTTTTCTTTTCTTCTCATTGTCAGAATTGTCAGGATGTCTATTTTTCTCAAGACCTGGCTAATTGCCAAAATTGTTTTGGTTGCGTAAATCTCAGGCATAAACAATACCACATTTTCAATAAGTCATATTCTAAAGATGATTATTTAAAAAAGTTGAAAGAATTTGACTTCGGCTCTTATAAAAACAAAGAAGGGTTCCAGCAAAAGACCAAAAATTTTTGGTTGCAGTTTCCTAAAAAATTTATGCATGGCATTAAAAATGTTAATGTTGATGGTGATTATATAAATTATTCTAAAAATGTTTCCAACTCTTTTTTACTAAACGGAGGCGAGGATTGCCGGTATTGCGTTGAGGTTACTGCAGCTCCAGTAAAGGATTGTTATGATTATTATACCTTTGGAAAAAATGCGGAGTTAATTTATGAAAGTTGCCAAGTTGGACTTGGTGTTTCTCATCTTAAATTTTGCCTTTTATGCTATCCTGCCTGCCGCGATTTACAATACTGCTTGATGTGTCAATCCTCCTCCAACCTCTTCGGCTGCGTCGGCCTACGCCACAAGCAGTACTGTATTTGCAATAAGCAATATACCAAGGAAGAATATGAAGCCCTCATCCCCAAGATAATCCAGCATATGAACGAGATGCCCTATATTTCAAGAAAATCCGAAATTCTAAATCCGAAATCCGAAACAAATTCAAATGTTCAAAATTCAAAATCCAAAACAAGAGAAATTATCTATCGTTATGGCGAGTTTTTTCCGCCCGAACTTTCTCCCTTCTGCTACAATGAAACAATCGCCCAAGATTATTTTCCCTTAACCAAAGAGCAAGTAATAGAGCAGGGATACTCTTGGAAAGACCCAGAGCCAAGGAATTACCAAATAGACATTAAAACAGACGAACTGCCCGACCATATTAAAGATGTCCCAGATGATATTATCGGCAAAGTAATTCAGTGTGCCAACTACCGACTACCAACTACCGACTACCAACTGCACCGAGGCATTCAAGATAATTCCCGAAGAGCTTGCTTTCTACCGTCGGATGAATTTACCCCTACCCCGTCTCTGCCCCAACTGCCGCCATTATGCTCGGCTCAAACAACGAAATCCTCTTAAGCTCTGGAAGCGCCAGTGCCAGTGTGCTGGCAAAACTAGCCAAGCGGATAGGGGTCTGACCCCTATCCAAGTTTATCAAAACACAGCTACTCATGATCACGGAGACAAGCCCTGCCCCCATACCTTTGAGACATCTTATGCTCCCGACAGGCCGGAGATTGTTTATTGCGAACAATGTTATCTTAAGGAGGTAGTATAAACATCTAAATCTCTATGACAAGTAAGAACGATCGTTCTTACTTGTCATAGGGTTTGCGCTATGTTTATTGATACTCACGCCCATTTAAATTTCAAAGCATTTGACAATGATAGAAGTGAGGTTATAAAAAGAAGCTTAGAGCAGGATGTTTGGATGATAAACGTCAGTTCAAATTACAAAACTTCAAAATTAGCAGTGGAGATCGCTCAGTGCTATGAGCGGGGCGTTTTTGCTTCGGTTGGCTTGCACCCGATAAATTGCGTTATTGATTTAAGCCAGGCAGACGAAGACCGTTTGGAAGAATTAGATATTGAAAAATACAGAAAATTGGCAAAAGAAAAAGGAGTGGTGGCGGTCGGCGAGATTGGGTTGGACTATTGGAACGAGCCAAAAGGGAAGGGGAAAGCTAAAATTTTTAAAGAAAAGCAAAAAGAAGTTTTTTTAGTGCAATTAGATTTGGCAAAAGAGCTGGGTTTGCCTGTGATATTGCATTGCCGAAAGGCGCATAACGAAATCATAGAAATAATGTGTAATTTTTATGCGTACGCACAAAAATTACACATTAACGGGGTGGTGCATTGTTTCACAGGGAATAGGGGGCAGGCGCAAAAATATCTGGATATGGGGTTGTATTTGGGCTTTAATGGGATTATTTTTAAAATGGATTTAGATGAGGTAATGAAAAAAATACCTTTAGGAAAAATACTAATTGAAACTGATTGTCCGTTTTTAACACCACCAGCTTTGGGCGGGCAAAGAAACGAACCGGTCAATGTTAAGTATGTTGCCCAACGAATTGCGGAAATTAGAAATGAGCCGCTTGAAGAGATTGTCCGAGTTACGACGGAAAATGCTAAAAAACTATTTCAAATATGATAGAATAGAGTAAATATATGGATGATATAAAAATAATCGCGGAAAAATTATTTCCCAATATTAAATTGACCATCGCGGATTTAGAGAAAAAGTATCCGCTCAGAAATTTGCCGTCTGATACTCCGGTTACACGAGTGGCGCCCAGCCCTACTGGCTTTATGCATATTGGTGGAATTTTTGCCGCTTTAATTTCTGAACGTTTTGCCCATCAAAATAAACAAAATAAAGGGGTTTTTTATTTACGTATAGAAGACACCGACAAAAAAAGAGAGGTTGAAGGAGCGGTAGAGATGATTATAAATTCATTGCTTCAATACGGCATTAAAATTGATGAAGGCGAGGTTGAGATAGAAAAAGAGATTGGCAATTATGGGCCTTATCGGCAAAGTCAAAGGAAGGAGATATATCAGGCCGTAGCTAAATATATGATTGAGCAGGGTATAGCTTATCCTTGTTTCTGTTCGGTTGAAGAATTAGAGCGGGTTGCTAAAGCGCAGGGTATTAAAAAAGTACGGCCGGGTTATTACGGTGAATGGGCGCAATGCCGCAATTTTTCAACAAAGGAGGTCAATAGGTTGATTGGTAAAGCCCAGCCCTTTGCCATTCGTTTTAGGTCGGCTGGGAATTTTTTAAATAAAATTACGGTTCAGGATTTAATAAAAGGAGAAAAAAATTTACCGGAGAATGATTTGGATGTGGTTTTGCTGAAGTCCGATGGCTTGCCTACTTATCATTTTGCCCATGTGGTTGACGACCATTTTATGAGAACTACCCATATCTTGCGGGGAGATGAGTGGTTTTCCTCCCTTCCTTTGCATTTGCAGATTTTTGCGGCTTTGGGCTGGTCAGCTCCGCTTTTTGGTCATATTTCACCTATCCAGAAAACCGATGGGGTATCTCGTAGAAAATTAAGCAAAAGAAAAGACCCCGAAGCCAATATAGAGTATTACGAGAAAGATGGCTATCCCCAAGAGGCGATAATTGAATATTTACTCAACTTAGCTAATTCTGATTTTGAGGATTGGCGAAAAGTCAACTCAGAGGCGGATAATCGCCAGTTTGTTTTACGCCTGGAAAAGATTAATCAAAGCGGAGCTTTATTTGATTTAGTAAAACTGCAAGACATCAGCAAAAATCTCATCGCCAAAATGAGCGCTCCTGATGCGGCCAAAGCGTCTTTGGCGTCTTTATCCTCTTCTGGATCGTCGTCTCCATCTTCCTCAATGTCATCTTCGTCAATAGATAGCGAATTGGCTAAAGAAATGGCTAAGGATAATAATTATCTGGAGAAGATTTTTAACATTGAAAGAGGCGGGGCTCACCAAAGAAAAGACATTGCCAAATGGTCGGATTTAAGAAGCGAAATCGGTTATTTTTACGATGTGATTTTTGAAAAAACAGAACTGGTTTGGCCCAAATTATTGCCGAGAATTGGTCCGGCCGAAGTGAAGGCGGTTTTGGATAAATTTTTAGAATTTTATAATGAGAAAGACAGCCAGGAAGAGTGGTTTGGCAAGCTAAAAAATATCGCTGTTGACTTGGGCTATGCGGCTGATTTAAAAACATTCAAGCAAGCCCCTGATAAGTATAAAGGTTATGTGGCCGATGTGGCCAAGGTTTTACGGGTGTTTTTAACCGGCAAAACCGAAACCCCTAATCTTTACGAAATAATGCGGGTGATGGGCGATAAAATAGTGATTTCGCGGTTGAAAAAAGCGCTGAAAAAATTATAGTTCAAAAAATTTATTAAAAATTTACAACCCCCTGGGGGTTGTATGATAAACTGGTTGCGTCAACATTTATAATTGACTTTTAATAACACGGGGATATAATAAAAAAATGGTTTATGATTTCTGCATTTATCGCGCAAAAATTGAATAAGGCAAGATACAAAATTATTGACAATGGTAGTTATTTTGGCGAAATTCCCGGCTTAAAGGGCGTTTGGGCTTCGGCTAAAACCTTGGAGCGATGCCGAGAGGAATTAAGAGAAGTTTTAGAGGAATGGCTTATTCTGAAATTACGGGATGGAGAAAATATCCCTGATTTTTTAATTGAAAACGGCGCAAAAATAAAGATAAAGACGAATTTTCCCGCTTATGCCTAAGAGTATTAGCTGGAAAAAATTAGTGCAGAATTTTAGGAAACTCGGCTTTGACGGCCCTTACAGCGGAGGCCGTTATTTATTTATGGTTAAAAATAGTTTGAAAATACATATACCCAACAAGCACCAGGGAGATGTGAGTGCTGGTTTAGTTTGCGAAATTTTGCGTCAAGCCGATATTAGTAAAAAACACTGGGACAATTTATAGAATATGCCAGAACAACAATACAATCCAGAACAAATTGAGCCCAAGTGGCAGAAATTTTGGGAAGAGAAAAAGCTTTTCAGAGCCGAGGATTTTTCAAAAAAGCCCAAATTTTTTTTATTGGTTGAGTTTCCCTATCCTTCGGGTACCGGGCTCCATGTGGGTCATTGCCGGTCGTATACGGCAATGGATATTATTGCCAGAAAGCGCAGAATGCAGGGCTATAATGTTTTGTTTCCAATGGGCTGGGATGCTTTTGGCTTGCCTTCGGAGAATTACGCTATAAAAACCGGTATTCATCCTTCAATCACCACTAAACAAAGTATAGAAACATTTAAAACGCAGGAAAAGTCGTTGGGCCTGTCTTTTGATTGGCAAAGAGAAGTCAACACCACTGACCCAAATTATTATAAATGGACTCAGTGGCTCTTTTTGAAACTTTTTGAAAGGGGATTAGCTTATAAAGCGAAAATACCCATAAATTGGTGCTTAAGTTGCAAAATCGGCTTAGCTAATGAGGAGGTGGTTGACGGCAAATGCGAGAGATGCGGCGGAGAGATTGAAAAAAGAGAGAAAGATCAATGGTTGATAAAGATAACCGAGTATGCTCAACGGTTGATTGACGATTTAGGACTAGTTGATTTTCCTGAAAGAGTGAAAATTCAGCAAAAGGAATGGATTGGCAAGAGCGAGGGCTGGGAGATAGATTTCAGAATTAAGAATCAAGAATTAGGAATCAAGGTTTTTACAACGAGGGTGGATACGATTTTTGGTTGTACTTATTTGGTGGTGGCGCCGGAGCATGAAATAATAAAGAATCAAGAATTAGGAATTAAGAATTATGAGGAGGTTGAGGTATATGTAGAGAAAGCGAAAAAGAAAAGTGAAAGAGATAGATTAGCTGATGTCAAAGATAAAACCGGTGTAAAAATAGAGGGAGTTATGGCAATTAACCCGGCTAATGGCCAAGAAACTCCGATTTTTGTGGCCGATTATGTTTTAGCGAGCTATGGAACAGGAGCTATTATGGCAGTTCCCGGCCACGACAGAAGAGATTTCCAATTCGCTAAAAAGTATAACCTGCCGGTTGTTGAAGTAATAAGGGCTCTGGAAGGAGCCGAGCAACTTCCAGAGGAAGTTGCTCGGCTCCCCTACGAGGGCGAAGGAGTGATGGTTAATTCCGGAGAATTTAATGGGTTGAATTCACAGGAAGCAAGAGAAAAAATTGGGCAATGGCTGGCAGAAAAGGGTTTGGCGAAAAAACAAGTAAATTATAAATTAAGGGACTGGGTGTTTTCGCGCCAAAGATACTGGGGAGAACCTATCCCATTAGTTTTTTGTAGCGAATGCTATAAAAAACTAATGGGAAATCCTAAATCCGAAATCCTAAATCCTAAACAAATCCAAAATTACAATTCTCAAAATTCAAAACAGGAATTTAATCAAGGAGAAATTTTAAATCCGGGGTGGATCGCGGTGCCGGAAAATGATTTGCCGGTTGAGTTGCCTAATGTTGAAAAGTATAAGCCAACCGAAACAGGCGAGTCGCCTTTAGCGAAAGCAGAAGATTGGGTTAATACTAAATGTCCGAAATGCGGCGGCCTTGCCAAAAGAGAAACCGATGTTATGCCTAATTGGGCTGGCTCTAATTGGTACTTTATGCGCTATTGCGACCCGCATAATGACAAACAATTTGCTTCGCCTGAATTATTAAAATATTGGATGCCGGTTGGTTGGTATAACGGCGGAATGGAGCACACTACTTTGCATTTGTTTTATTCGCGGTTTGTTTACAAGTTTTTGTGGGATATTGGCGAAGTGCCCAAAGAGTTGGGGCCCGAGCCCTATAAAAAACGAACCAGTCATGGAATGATTTTAGCTGAAGGCGGAGTAAAAATGTCAAAATCAAAAGGCAATGTCATAAATCCGGACGATGTGATAAAGCAATACGGCGCTGACACTCTGCGGCTTTATGAAATGTTTATGGGGCCATTTGAGCAGGCGATTGACTGGGACACGCAAGGCGTCAAAGGTGCGAAGAGATTTTTAGATAGAGTTTTCAAGGTGGCACAAAGTGTTATCCTGAATACAAACTGTCATCCTGAGCCAGTAGGCGAAGGATCTCAAAAGAATGAGACCCTTCGGCTAACGCTTCAGGGTGACGGCTGTGCGAACTTAGAAAAACTTTTGCATAGAACAATAAAAAAAATCAGTGAGGATATTGAGGCAATGAAGTTTAATACGGCAATTTCCGCGTTAATGATTTTGGTTAATGAAATGGAAAAAGAGGAAGAAATTACCGCTGATATTTTTGAAAAGTTTTTGCTGATTTTAGCGCCGTTTGCTCCGCATTTAGCTGAAGAATTATACAATGGAATCAAGAATCAAGAATCAAGAATCAAGCAGGGCGAAGAACAAAGCATATTTTTGCAAAAATGGCCAGGATATGATAAAAGTTTGATTCAAGACGAAAAAATAAATTTAATTGTGCAAATAAACGGCAAAGTGCGGGGCGCTTTGGAAGTTGAAAGAGACGTTGAACAAGATGAAATTTTAGAGCTGGTTAAGAAGGACCAAAAAATTTCCAAGTGGTTGGAAAATAAACAAATTAAAAAGGTTGTTTTTATTAAGAATAAACTAATAAATTTCGTCATCTGATTTTCTTTTTTATTTTTAATCATTTTTGGTTTCGTTTGAAAATTTATTCATTTGATATCGAAAATTGATTAAAAATTAAAAATTAAAAATTATGATTACTAAAGTTGTAATTGCCGCAGCTGGTCAAGGCACCAGAATGAAGCATTTAAGCAAAAATAAGTCAAAACACTTGATCTGTGTTAAAAAAAAGCCGTTTTTATCTTATTTAATTGATAATCTTTTAATGGCTGGCTATAAGGACTTGATTTTGGTTATTGGTTTTAGAGCTGATTTAATGGAAAAATTTTTAAAAGATTATGGATATAAAGCAACAATAGTAAACCAATTTGAAATTTTAGGCCCAAAAGAAAAAGAATATGGCACTTTGTGTCCGCTCAAGTGCGTCAAGGACTTAGTCGGCGATGAAAACTTTATTTCTATCTATGGCGACAATCTTTTTTCAGTGCGGGATTTAAAAGCAATGAACATTGATGACGACTATATTTATGTGGGTGCCTCGGAAAGCGAGCATCCGGAGAAATACGGCGTTTTGATTACCGAGGGAAATAAATTGAAAAAGATTATTGAGAAACCCAAAGAATTCGTGGGTAATTTAGTTAATAAAGGCATTTATAAGTTTACACCAGCGGTTTTTAATAAAATTTCCCAAGTAAAACTTTCTCCGCGAGGCGAGTATGAGTTAACCGATGCGATTACTTTATTGGCCCAAGAAGGAAAAGTCAAAGTAAAATGGTTGCAGGATTATTGGCTTGACTTTGGCAATCCGGGCGACATCAAAAAAATGTCTCAATTCTTACGCTCAAACAGGGGATAGACCTCTTAAAAACTTTTATAGATGCTTTTTTCAAATTAAGAGGGGCATGTCCCCGCTTCAAAATTTATGTTTTCTGAATTTTGGTTAATGAAAAATCTTAACGGCTGGGTTTTTAAATATCTTTGGTTAGATGCTTCAGCTATTTTTTTTGCTCACTATTTGCCTTTTATTTTAGGGGGGGTTTTTCTTTTATTTTTATTAAAAGATTTTCATAAGTACTGGTGGCCCTTTCTTGAAGGAGTGGTTTCTTTGGGCTTGGCTTGGCTATTGACTGGAGCCATTAGTTTTTTAACAGCCAGGCCCCGGCCTTTTGCTGCCGGTGATTTCCAAGCCATTTTACCGCACGCAGCCAATCCGGCTTTTCCTTCAACCCACGCGGCTGTTTTTTTTGCTTTAGCCGTTGTTGTTTGTTTTTATAACAAAAAAGCCGGCTTTTGGTTTGTGCTCGGCGCTGTTTTAATCAGCGCGGCCCGGGTGTTCTGCGGATTGCATTGGCCTTCCGATGTTCTGGCTGGTATGTCTTTGGGAATTTTAATTGCCCTGGCGGTTCACTTTTTACCCAGAAAGATATTTAGAAGTATATAATCTTTGAATTACGAAATAGCCCAAGATGTGTCATTCTGAGCGATAGTGAAGAATCTCTGTTGTCGGTTTTATAGTTATGTCCCCAGAGTTCGTCTTTGAAGACAATGCCCTCAAAAATTCGTTCAGTTTGATAGCGGGGGATAAGGTGGCAGTGCAAATGCCGCCACTCGTTGCCCAGAAAAGAATAATTAAACCAGTCGGTTTGAAACGTTTTCTGTAAAGCGTTTTTTAATTCGCGGATAATTTGTAGAAATTCCAGCAATTCTTCTTGGGTGGCATTGGCTAAATCATCGGCCTCGGGCCGTTTACAAGCAATTACGGATCTGCCCAAATAGCCCTGATTTTCATGCACATAAACTGCCCAACGTTGGTATTCTTTAATTTTATTTTGTTTGTATCTTCGTATCATATTGTGGATAACTTCGTTTGATTTTCTATTTTTTTTCTATTATATCTGAAGCATAGAATAATAGTCAAATATATGATTACTAAAAAGCAAAAAGAAGTGTACGACTTTGTAAAATAATATTCAAAAAAGAACGGGTATGCCCCATCTCTTGAGAAAATTCAAAGAAAACTTAAGCATGCTTCCGTTTCAACGGCTCATTTTCATATTTCTAATTTGAAAAAAGCCGGGTATTTAGAAAATAAGGCGCGGATAATTAGTATTTCCGAAAAAGAGCCATTAGTTAAAATACTTCTCTCGGGAATTATCGCCGCCGGCGAGCCGATAGAGGCGATTAGCCAAAATGAATTTATAGCCGTAGCCAAATCAAAATTACCAAAGAATGGCGACTTTTACGCGTTGCGCGTAAGTGGCAATAGTATGGTTGATGAAAATATAAAAGACGGCGATATTGTTTTAGTAAAACAACAAGAAGTCGCCGATAATGGCCAAAGAGTCGTCGCTCTAATAGATAATTACGAAGCAACACTCAAAAAATTTTATAAAGAACGCAATCAAATCCGACTTCAACCGGCTAATAGCGCTTATGAGCCAATTATTATACGAAGAGATAGGGACATAAAAATTCAAGGCATTGTTATTGATGTTATACAAAACGATTTGGAGCTACAGGCGCGAGATTTTTTAGCGACCACCTTATTAAAAAGAAATAAAACACTTCCGTTAAATAAAATAATTTTGGGCGACGCGCTTGCAGAGCTTAAGAAATTGCCCGATGAAAGTTGTGATGTGATAGTAATTGATCCGCCCTATAACATAGGTAAGGATTTTGGCAATAATCACGACAAACGAGAATTGAGCGAGTATGTCGCTTGGTGCAAAGAGTGGATAAATGAATGTATTCGCGTGATGAAGCCGAGCGGGACGATGTTTATTTACGGCTTTAGCGAAATTGGCTTATCTGTCAGTGGAGATTCCAATCAACAAAAGGTGGCTCATTTGGCATTACACAAATAAAAATGTTGCTTCATTAAATTTCTGGCAGAGAAGCCACGAGGCGATCATCTGTGCGTGGAAAGACAAGCCGGTTTTTAACAGGGACGATGTTAGAGAGCCATACACGGAAGGATTTTTAAATGGAGCCGCTGGGAAAGTGAGGGCAGGGACACTCAGTAGGTTTGGTAAAAATGGCAAAAAAACAATTTATAACGCTCATGAGGGCGGGGCGTTGCCTCGTGATGTTATAAAAATTCCGGCGCTTGCTGGGGGCGCTGGAATGATTGAAAGATGGTTTTTGTGTAAAACCTGCGACGATGTCTTTCAGCCGAGAGAATTAAAAAAACACAAAAAGCACGAGATAATGAAGCACCCGACACAAAAACCATTCGAACTGTCGCGTAAATTGATAAAATCTGCTATGCCAAAAAAAGATGGCGTTGTATTAGTGCCTTTTGTTGGCACTGGTTCGGAGTGTGCGGCGGCAAAAGAATTAGGGCAATCGTATATTGGTTTTGAAATCAATCCAGATTATGTAAGATTGGCAGAAAGAATGATAGACACTAAAAAAATAGTTGCGAAATTATTTTAGAGTTTTGTCTATTTCCTTTTTCTTTTGCTCAAAAGCATAAGGAGTAAAAACGACAAATCCATTTTTAAATGGTTTTCTTCTTTTGTCTTCCAAAAATTTTAAATAGGGTTTTCTAAATTCTCCTTTCTTCGTCTTTGGATCTGATAAACAAGTCGGAACTTCATATTTAATATCTATCGATTCACCGTTTAGTTTACTTTTTCGTGGCAAAGGTCTCCTGCTCATAACTCCGCTATGACTAGTTTTCTTGACCTGATAATTTAGAAAATGTTCCTTATATTCAACTCGTATGTCAGCACCTTGACTGTCTAATTTAGCAGACATTGAAACGGACCCTTTGCCAAAAACTGCCTCCGCCACATATCCTGCGTGTATCTGTGTTATTAAACCAGCCCAAGTTCTATAAAAGTTTTGCTTGTGGTGAAGTCACTCCATTACGATATTTTCCAGTATTTTCATTATTATTTTTTCTATCTGCAAATGTTTTTTTTACGGTATGTTTAGATATTTCCTCGTCTACTATTTTTTTGTAATTTAAATGGTTTTTTAATCTATTTTCAGCATCCTTTACATATTCTTTCGAAATATCTATGCCAATATAATTTAATCCTAATGATTTTGCGGCCAAACAAGTTGTCCCGCTGCCAACATAAGGATCTAAAACTATCCCCTTTTTATCGTCTAAAATAGAATAAATTATTCTTGTTGGCAAAAGCAATGGAAATGGTGCCGGGTGTCCGTTCTTTCTTTCAGGCGGGAACCGCCAGATTGAGGTTAATAATGCGTGTTTAGATTTCAATTCTTTGCCAATTTTATTACCGTCAATCGGTTTATAGAGCCAATAAATTCTTTCATCAACTTGCCAAAACCGCCAACCTCTGATATTCGCCGCGATCATTCTATCCCAAATTATTTCCTGCCTGATTGTCCATTTTGTTTTTTGAATCCATTCAATGGGGTGCAACATTTTTCCTTGTGTCCATCTTGTTTTATGATTATAGAAAAATGAGCCACCTGGTTTTGTAATCCTAAAAATTTCATCTAATACTCTAATTTGTTGCTCTTGATAAATCTCTTCAGGAATATTGTCATTTACTACATTGTATTTAACATTTTTTACTAACCAACCTTTGTGTTTTTCACCTTTATTATAAGGTGGTGAAGTAATTCCTAAATCAATAAAATTGTCGTCAATTTTTTTTAAAACATCAAGAGCATCTCCTTGAATTATTTTATTCTTTGGTTTCATTGCTTATTTTTTGAATAAAAAATCGTAGTATTTTTTAGTAAGATATTTTTTATTTTTTTCTAATTTTTCTTTCTCAAGATAAATCACTTTCAGTTCTTTATAATTTTTGTAGTGTTCAAATGTAAAATTTGCGCTTCGTAAAAATTCGCCTGATTTGTCTCCGTTCGGAAATCTTTTTTTGATTTGAATCTTTAATCTTTTAACAAAAGATGGGCAATTAAATGGAAACTCTAAAACATAAATGAGCTCTCCGTCTACAAAACCGCTCGCAAGTATGTGGGGATTTTCTTTTTTATCTTTTTTTAATCTAGCAAATGTGTAATCCGTAAAATTTCCTCCGCCATTCAATTTAGCCGGTTTAGTTTTTTTTATTCCTTCTTCATACGCTAATAAATCTTCTGTGTTAAAATTTTTAGGCTTTGCTTCGCAAGCAATTGGTTTGCCACCGACTATACTATTTTGTTTAAACCCGTTAAATCCTATTTTCTTTTCGCTGTGCTTATATCCTGCTATTGTTACTGTAAGACATTCTCTTATAGTAGAAGAATTTTTGTCATTTATATACATTGTAAGGATATCCGTGAATACCGCTATTATTGTTTCTTTTGACGAGTTTGTTAATCTATCTGAAAATTCTTTATGTGGTTTAGTGCTATATATTTTTAATACTTCCAATAGTTCTGTATTCATATTCGTTAGCTAAAAATTTTCATAATTATATTTTAGCAAATTTTTCTCGTAGCATAATTTTAGGACTGGCATATAAAATTTTAGTGCCGCGGGTGGGAGTCGAACCCACATGAGCAAGCTCACACGATTTTGAGTCGTGCATGAATACCAGTTCCATCACCGCGGCTTAGCTTCATCTTACAATAAATTTTGCTTTATTCAAGTTTTTTAAGCGCCCGTTTATTCTTGCGATCGCAGATTTAATCGGATGTTTTTTATTATTGCCACGAGGCGGGGATTACCCGTTCGGGCCATTTTTCGGCCAGTTCTTTTAGGTTGGGGCAGTTGGCTTTATGCACCGACGCGCCCTCGCCTTGGGTGATAAATGCGGCTAAGCTGTCGTTGGCTTCGGGCGAACAGCATTTGCCCAGACGGGTCATAATACTGCTTTGTCCGCCAACCAAAATCTTTGGTTCTTTTTTGTGTAGCGGCAAAATTTTTTCCAATAAAGAGTTTCTTTTTTCTCTGGAGCGCTGTTTTTTAACTTCTTTAAGGGAAAGCCCGTATGCCTTTTCTAAAAATGCCCTAATCTTGTTTTTTGCCTTGTTGCTTTTGACAAACTTCAGCCAGTCAAGAGAAGGGGTTTTATTTTTGTTGGTGATAATCTCTATAGTTTGGCCGGTAGTTAGGTGTTGGTTAAACGGCATAATCTTACCATCAGCAATGGCGCTTTCTGCATGTTCGCCGATTTCGCTATGAATAGCAAAAGCAAAATCAAGGGGAGTGGCGCCTTTTGGCAGGTTAATCACATCTTTTTTAGGAGTAAAAACAAAGACGCGGTCTTTAAATAATTCCGACTTAACAAACTCAGCGACCTTACCGGGTTCTTTGATTTCCTCTTGCCATTGTTTTAATTGGTCAAGCCAGTGGTATTGTTTTTTATATCTTTTTGTTTTTATACTTTCATGTTTTTTGTAAGCTAAATGCGCGGCAGCTCCATGTTCCGCCTCTTGGTGCATTTCTGGTGTTTTAATTTGAAACTCCACAAAATGGTTTTTTTCTCCGACAACCGAAGTATGCAGCGCTCTATAGCCGTTATCTTTTGGAGAGCTGATATAATCTTTGATTCTTCCGGGCAATGCCTCCCATCTTTTGTGCACCACTCCTAATGCCTGATAGCAGGCCTCAACATCAGGAACAATTATCCGTAAAGCCACTAAATCATATATTTTTTCAATGTCTAAATTATAGCGCAATAGTTTTTGGTATAAAGAAAAATAATGTTTGGCTCTTGCTTGAATAATCAGCGCTTTAATGTTTTCTTTTTGGAGAATTTTATCAGTGGCTGTTTTCATTGTTTCTAAATATATTTCTCGTTGACTGTATTCGTTTTTAACCGCATTTATCAACCACTGATATTCTTGCGGAAAAAGTTCGGGAAAAGCCGCGTCTTCCAACTTACCTTTTATTTCACTTGCGCCCAAGCCATAAGCCAAAGGCGCCAAAATTTCCAAAGCGGCTAAGCATTTTTTATGGCGCAGTTCTTTTGGTATAAGTTCGTTGAGGTGCAGTATCTCGTCCAAGCCCTTGGCTAACATAATAAAAATCGGCCGCAGGTCTTGGGAGATAGCAAAAAACATTCGCCGCAGATTTTGCGACTGAACATTTAAAAATAATTTTTCCCAAGAAGCCAATGGTTTTAATTTCAGTTCTTTTTTAGGTAAAGCAAGTTCTTTGATTTGCTCAAATTTTTTGATAATAAATAAAACATCATTTTCTATTTCAGGTGGTAGAAAATTTTTAGCCAGATCAATCTCCGGGACGTTTTGTAGCATACCAGCTAAAATAGTGGCTTGGTCCATTTCTAAGTTTTTGAGCAAGAGTCCGGTTCTTAAAGCATGGCAAAAAATCGCTTCAGAAAGAGAACTTCGCTGAATTTTTTCAATCACCCCTTGTAAAAATTTCGGGTTAGAAAAATTTTCTTTTAATTTTAAAATTAAATCGTCAATCATTTTTTAAGAAAAAAGAGGGTTTTTCTCCCTCTTTTTAAAAAATAGATATTTTTTAAATATCAGGGAGAGGGTTCTTTTTTTTATTAGGTTTAACGCATTCTTTGTTGGAGCAGAAGATTTTTTTTGTTTTGCTCTGAACCATTAAAGAGCCGCATTTGGGGCACTTTTCGCCGGTTGGTTTATCCCATAAGGCGAAGTCGCAATCAGGCCACTTGGAACAGCCGTAAAAGATTTTTCTTTTTTTAGTGTTTTTTTCCACTAATTCAGAACCGCATTTTGGGCAGGGAACATTGAGGGCCGGCTTTTTAATATTTTCAGTGAATTTACAGTTAGGAAATTTACTGCAAGCGTAAAATTTGCCAAATCGTCCTAAACGAATAATGATTATTCCTCCGCATTCCGGACAGATTCGGTCGGTTTTTTCAGTAAAGTCAATTTTAACGACTGATTTTTCTTTTTCTTTAAGAGTTTTTTCAAAAGGAAAATAAAAGTCGCTTAGGGTTTTTTGCCAGCTGTCTTTACCTTGAGCAATTTCATCAAATTCTTGCTCCATCTGGGCTGTAAAGCCAATATCAACAATTTCAGGAAAATGTTCTACTAAAAGAGTATTAACAACGGCGCCTATTTTTGTGGGCATAAATTTTTTGTTTTCATCTTTTTCCACATAATTTTTTGTTTGGATAGTATTTAAAATCGGAGCATAAGTTGACGGTCGGCCGATGCCTTCTTTTTCCAGTGTTTTAATTAAGGTCGCTTCGGAATATCTTGAGGGCGGTTGGGTGAAATGTTGTTCTTTGAGCAAGTCCTTGAGTTGCAAAATTTCGTTTTTCGCTAATTTAGGCAAATCGGCCTCGGCAAATTTCATCGGGTAAACCTTGAGAAATCCGTCAAATTTCATTCTTTGCCCTGTTGCCCTGAATGTATAGTTTTTCGCCTCAACGTCAATAGCCGTTGCGTCAAAAATGGCTGGCGTCATTTGCGAAGCCATAAATCTTCGCCAGACCAAATCGTAAATCTTGAACATCTCGGGCGTGCTCTTGGTTTTAATTCTTTCAGGAGTGTTTTGGCCGGGATAAGTTGGCCGAATCGCTTCGTGCGCTTCTTGAGCTCCCTTGCTTTTGGTTTGAAAACTTCGGCTAAAACCCGGCCAATAATTTTTACCTAATTGCTCGCAAATAAAATTTTGCGCTTCTTTTTGGGCAATAGTCGAAAGGTTAAGCGAATCGGTGCGGTGGTAAGTGATTAAGCCGTTTTCATACAATCTTTGAGAAGCCATCATAGTTCTTTTGGCGGTGAAGCCCAGCTTGTTAGCGGCCATTTGCTGAAGCGTGCTGGTGGTGAATGGCGGCAGGGGATTACGTTGTATCTCTTTTCGCTTCACGTCAATAACCTTATATTCAGCTCCTTCTAATTCCAGCAAGATTTTGTCCGCCTCTGCTTTATTTTTAATCTCCAGCTTACTTATTGTTTTCCCATCTTTAGCAACGAGAATGGCTTTGATTACTTTGTCATTCCGAGCCGCAGGTGAAGAATCTTTATTTAGAGATCCTTCGGTCGCCTGAGGCGACCTCAGGATGACATTATACCCATTTTGTTTTTGGAGTATCGCCTCAATGCTCCAAAATTCTTCTGGTTTGAAATTTGCAATCTCGTTTTCCCTATCGCAAATCAATCGCACGGCTACTGATTGCACGCGGCCAGCTGACAAGCCACGCATTACTTTTTTCCAAAGAAAAGGCGAAAGTTTATAGCCCACCAGGCGGTCTAAAATTCTCCGGGCTTGCTGGGCATTGACTAATTTACTGTTAATATCCCGAGGATTTTCCAGTGCCTTTTCAATAGCCGACTTAGTGATTTCGTGAAAAACAATTCTTTGCGGTTTTTTCAAATCCAGAATATAAGCCAAATGCCAAGCAATCGCTTCACCTTCTCGGTCGCTATCAGTAGCTAATATAATGTTTTTTGCTTTTTTGGCCGTTGTTTTTAAAATCGTTACTTTGGATTTGGCCTTGGCTGGAATAACATATTTTGGCTCAAAATTTTTTTTAATGTCAACGCCCAGCTCTTTTTCCGGCAAATCGCGGATATGACCAAAAGAGGACTCAATTTTATAATTGCTGCTTAAAAATTTACTGATTGTTTTTGCTTTTGTGGGACTTTCTACAATAACTAATTGCATAAAATTTTAAATTTTAATTTATAAATTTTAATTGAATGTTAAATTTTAAACTTCTAATTTTAAAATTGATTTAAAATTTAAAATTTAGAAATTAAAATTAGCGCGTAAGCGCGTAGGTGTTTCCTCCCAAATTTTTCACTTTATTTTCAATTTCCATCATTGATAAATTCACTGATATAATTTGGGCCGGGAGCTTGGTTTTTTCTATAATTTTATCAATGTCCAGAGCGCCTTGCTCTAAGATTTTAAATATGAGTTGTTCTTCCGGGCTGGTAGCCGTTGGTTGTTGGCTGGTGAAGAGCGATAGCCCCAAGTCGTTTAAAATATCATTGGCTGATTCGGCTAATTTTGCCCCCTGCTTTATCAAAAAATGGCAGCCCTGCGAGTTGGAATTATAAACTGGGCCAGGCACGGCAAAGACCCTTCTTTTTTGTTGTTTTGCCCAGTGAGCGGTAATTAAGGCGCCTGATTCTAATTTTGCCTCAACCACCACCACAGCTAATGACAATCCTGAAATTATACGGTTTCGTTGAGGAAAAGTAAAATTTGCGCCTTTTGTTCCAGAAGGATATTCTGAAATTAAACAGCCGTTTTTTTCTAAAATTTGTTTGGCTAAATTTAAGTTTTCCTGCGGGTAAAAATTTTCTTCGTCCAAACCCGTGCCTAACACCGCGATTGTTCTATGGTTTTTTTGCAAAGCGCCTTTTGCCGCCCAAGTGTCAATGCCTCGGGCCAAGCCCGAAACAACAATTAAGCCCGCTTGGCTTAAATTGTCAGCCAAATCAAAAGCGATTTCCTTGCCGTAATCGCTGGCTCGCCGCGTGCCGACTATGGCTACGCGATTTTCATTTTCGTTCAAATTTCCTCTGTAATATAAAGCCAGCGGCGGTTTTTGGATTTTTTTCAACTCTTGGGGATATTCTTTATCTTGCAGGGTTATTTTTTGAATAGGCCAATCTCTCAAATAAAACATTAACCCAATGTAGCACAAAATCGTTTGTTTCCAAAATTTTTACTTGGGAAACACTCAAGGGTTTGTTTTAAAATTTTAATGTATTATAATAATATAATACAAAAATAGTTTATGTTATTGAAGCGGCGAAGAAAACTTTTTGTTTCCCATATTTATTTTTTTCTTGGGTTGTTAATTATTTTGGCGGGCTTTGGTTTGAGCGGCTCCAATGTTATTTTAGCGGCCGACAACAGTAAAGCGGTTATGGTTGCGGTTAAGGGAATTTTACCCGAAAAGGATTTAATTGAAGCGTTTTGCTTAAACAGCCAGTGGAGAGCGCGGGATTTTTTGGCTTGGGTTCAGGTCTATGACAATTTTACGGCCTCTTCTTCGGAAAAGTTTTTTAAAACAAATCAAAACCATATTTTTCCCGATTCAGAGCAATTTCAAAAAGAAAGCGAGGTTAAATTGTTGACTATTTGCACTAGCACCAGTTATAGTACGGCTTTAGAAAATTTTCAAAATTTAGCGGCTCTTGAAAAGTCCGTTCAGTCCGAATTGCGTAATGTTGATGTTATTTTGAAAACATATTTTCAAGAACAAATTGACCTTCAAAAGGCCAGGATTTCTCCTATTAATAAAGCCGAGCTGAAAAATTTGATTAGCCAGGAAAAGGCCAAAAAAGAAAAGGAATTAAAGCGGCTGGCCGAACAAATGGTTAAGTTGGCTGAACAAAATTTAAAAACCATTATTTCGGGCAAAAAATTTTCCGATTTTCAAGAAGCGCAAAATTATGCCGCTTTTATTACCAAACAACAACAAAAAGACATTAGCGAACAACTAACGAGGATGTCTTATCAAATGCAAGCCGAATTAAAGCAACAAGCGGATTCGCTGGCAACGAACTTTTTAAAAAAACAAAACAGCGGTTTTAATGAAATTCTTCAAGAACTTCAGCAGACCCACTCCGAACTTTTAAGTGCTTATGAGAAAAAAATAAAAGCCAACGAAAAATTAAAAACCAAGGCCTTAGAAAAAAGAAAGAATTTGATTATGGTTTTATTAGATAAAGAATTAACAAGTTTTAAAAATCAGGGCATAGTTCAAAATCAGACAATAATTAGGCAATTAAACGAGCTTCGCCAGACATTTTTGGATAAAGCCCAAGCAGCAGTTAAAGCCAGCGATAGTAATGGTTTGAAAAAAGCCATTGAAGGAGCTCAGGCCAGTTGGCAAGAGGCGCGCTCGGCTATGCCTGAAGTGAAATTGAGCAGCGAAAACGTTGAACTTATTTGCTCTTCTACGTCGGCTTTTATTGCGAACATAAAGCCGCAATTGGAAAATTTGACTCAGAAGATTCAAAGCATAAGCAATACCGCAACCGAAAGAGCCAAGGTTTGTCGGGCCCATCAAGAGAGAAAGGGTTGTTTGACTTTTAATACCCTTATCAATCACTTAACATCTTTAGAGAGCGATGCTAAAAATTTTTCTGACCTTCTTGCAAACTTGGAAAATCAATGTAATGACCAAAAAGGGAATACTAAAAATAATATCCTAAAAACCATTAATCTGGTCCAAAAAAGCGGGCTCAAACTTCAGGCGGATTGGGCTGATTGGAAAAACCAATGGCCGCAATATCAAGAAGCCATCTAATTTTGTGAATTATGTTTCAGAAATTATCAAAGAAAAACATTATTTTAATAATTTTAGCGGCAATGATGGTTGGCTTGTTGGCGTTTTTTAATTTTTTTGTTTTAAAGCCAAATTTATCAGCACCTTTTCAAGAATTAAATAATGTTAATTTAAGTTTTTCTTTTGAGGACCTTAATCTTTTTGCTCTTTCTTGGAATAATTTAATTCCTGATGATTTGGCTAATATCAATGGGGCTCCTGAAATTACGGTTAGTACCGGTCTTTTACCTGATAGTGATTTTGATATAAAAATACCTTTAATTGATTTGCGGCCGCCTTCAATAAGCGCTGACGATAATATAGTTAAAACCGTTTCAGCACAATGCCGGCCTTTTCAAAAGATTTTTTCTTGCGCTAAAATCTACAATCTTCAAGACAAAGCAACTTGCGAGCAATGTCAGAAAGAAAAAAACAATGCTAAATAAAACTGACCCGCAAATTGCCGCTTTAATCAAAGCAGAGCAAAAAAGACAATCCCAAACCCTGATGCTCATTCCTTCGGAAAACCACACCTCTTGCGCCGTGAGAGAGGCGGTTGGTTCTTTACTGCAGGATAAATACTGCGAGGGCTATCCTTTTAAGAGGTATTATCAGGGTCAAGAGAATTACGATAAGATTGAAGAACTATGCCGCGAACGGGTGAGGCGGGCGTTTGGCGTGCCTTATTGCAATGTTCAGCCATTATCAGGAGCGCCAGCAAACTTGGCGGTATATTTTGCTTTGCTCAAGCCCGGTGATAAAATAATGGGTTTGCGGGTTGACCAAGGCGGCCATATCACCCATGGTTTAAAAGTTAATGCTTCCGGAACTTTTTTTAACAGTGTTTTTTATTATGTTAATGAGCAAGGCGTGATTGATTATCAGGCACTTGAAGAAATAGCTTTAAAAGAAAAGCCCAAAATAATTATTGCTGGCATTACCTCTTATCCTTTGGCTTTGGACTTTCAGCGGTTCAGTCAAATCGCGCAAAAAAGCGGCGCTTTGTTAATGGGAGATGTTTCCCATGTGGCTGGTTTGATTTTAGCGGACGTTTATCCCAACCCTGTTCCTTATTGTCATGTTATTACCACTACCACCCATAAAACATTGAGAGGGCCGCGGGGCGCTTTGATTATGGTGACTAACAAGGGACTGAAATCTGACCCGGCCATGGGCGATAAAATTGATAAAGCGGTTTTTCCGGGTTTGCAGGGGGGCCCCCATGAGAACAACATTGCGGGCATTGCGGTTGCTCTAAAAGAAGCGCAAAAGCCGGCTTTTAAGAAATATGGTAAGCAGGTGGTAAAGAATGCTGCTTATTTAGCTGATTGTTTGAAAAAAGGCGGCTTAAAGCTTTGCGCCGGCGGCACCAATACGCATTTATTGGTGATTGATTTGCGAGAATTTAAAATAACCGGCAATACCATTGCTGGGGCATTAGAAAAAGGCAGCATCGTGGTTAACCGCAACAACGTGCCTTATGACCCGAATCCGCCTTTTTATCCTTCAGGTATTCGTTTGGGCACGCCGGCCGTTACTAGCCAGGGTATGAAAGAAAAAGAAATGAAAGTTATCGCTGGCTTAATAGTTGATATTATTAAAGATATTATTGGGCTTAAAAATAATTTAAAGCTGGGCTTGGAAGACGAAAAAAAGAAAGCCAATCGCGATAAGATTATTGCTCAAAGCGCGGTCGTGAAAAAATCTCAACAAAAAGTAAAACAACTCTGCGCCAAATTTCCTTTACCAAAACAGTATTAAATAAAATAGATGAGGGGTCGCAATATTTTTTTATTATTTTGTATGCAAGTTTGACAGGGGTCAGACCCCTGCTCATTCAGCAGGGGTCTGACCCCTGTCAAACTTATTTGATTATACCCATAATTACTACTGGTTTTGGCTACCTGATTGAAAAAATTAAAAAGTAAAGTTAGTTATGATTATTTCAATAATTGCCGCTGTCGGCCGCAACAGGGTGATTGGCAATAAAAATTTTTTGCCCTGGAATTTGCCAGTTGACCTGGAGCATTTCAAACAACTTACTTTAGGCAAGCCGATTATTATGGGCGCAAAGACATTTGAATCAATCGGTCGGGCATTGCCCGGCCGATTTAACATTGTGTTGGCTCAATCGTCCGATTATTCGGCGACGGGTTGTAAGATTGCCACATCAATTCCAAAAGCCATTGAATTGGCAGAACAAAGCGAGCTTGGTCAAAAAAGCAATGAGTTAATGGTTTGTGGCGGCCAATCGGTTTATGAGCAGTTTTTATCTTTGGCTGATAAAATGTATCTAACCTTTGTTGAGGGTGATTTTGAGGCAGACACTTTTTTTCCGGACTTTGACAAAAACGGGTGGCAGGAGATTGAGCGGATTTTTAGGCCGGCCGACGAGCAAAATCCTTACGATTTAAATTTCGTTGTTTTTACAAGGGAAAAAATATGAGAAATAAAAGGATTAAATGGATATTTTTTGACATTGGGAATGTCATTAATGATGAAAGCAGTTATGATGAGTGGGTTAAAAAAACTATCATAAAGCGCGCTCAAGAGATAAAGTCAGAAATTACTGAGCAAGATTTTCATAAAGCTCGCATTGAAGCCAGTAAAATGCCCGATTCTTTAACTAAAAATATTTTAGAAATTTTGACAGGAAACAAAGAAAAAATTGAAAGAATTTACAATGAAATGAATCCGGAAAAACAAATTGTTTTACAATCTTTGCCAATAAGGCCGGAAGCCAAAGAAGTCATTGAAAAGCTTTCAAAGAGATATTCTTTGGGGATAATCGCCAACCAGCCATCAAGCATTAAAGATTGGCTGAGACAAGAAGGGATTTTAGGTTTTTTGAAAGTTATCGGAATAGCAGGTGATTATGGTTTATAAAAACCAGACCCAGAATTTTTTAAAGTGGTTTTAAAAGATGCACAAGCTGAATTTAGCGAATCAGCAATGATAGACGACAATATTGAGCGGAGCTTGGATGTTGCCAAACAATTGGGAATGATTACTATTTTTTACAATACTAATCATAGAAAAGATATTCCGAAAAATATTGTTGATTTTATAATTTATTCTTTAAACGATTTATTAAAATTTTTTTAAACATTTTTAATCATATAGTATTCATTATTTATTCAGATTTTTTTATGTTTTATATTTTTATCAATACAGAGCGCGATATATAATGAAAGCGTAGAAAAACCCCTAAAAATGTCATTCCGAGCGTTAGCGAGGAATCTCCGGC